>JAAXXA010000130.1 GCA_013334735.1 Bacteroidota bacterium | reverse complement strand
GCTCACTAAAAAAGAAGTAAAACTTTCCGAGATGTACACTGTTTACTGGGAATATGTTGAAAAAGCAAAACGTTTCATAAAAGAAAAAGGAAATTCAGCTTTTGGTGAAGGTTCCGAAGCAAATGCTGTTACAAGGATGTGGAAAAAATATGGAATAGTACCCGAATCAGATTATACAGGGCTGATGGCAGGACAAACTTTCCACAATCATACAAAAATGTTTGCAGAGATGGATACTTATCTGAAATCGGTAAAAGCAAGCAGCGCATGGAACGAAGAAGAAATAATCGCTACTGTAAAATCTATTATGAATAGTTATATGGGCGTCCCACCTACAAAAGTTACAGTTGATGGTAACGAAATTACTCCTTTAGAATACCTGAAAAATGTATTAAAACTAAACCTTGACGATTATATTGACGTGATGTCGTTGATGGAAAAACAGTATAATAAAAAATGTGAGTACAAAGTCCCTGATAACTGGTGGCATTCGGAAGATTATTACAATGTGTCCCTAGATGATTACATGAGTATTATTAAGTATGCATTAAAGAATGGATTTACTATAGCTCTTGGTGGTGATGTTTCTGAAGCAGGTTTTGAACCTTATGCTCAAACAGCAGTTGTTCCCTCATTTGATATCCCATCCGAATATATTGACGAAAACGCCCGTCAGTTCCGCTTTAGCAATGAAACCACAACCGATGATCATGGAATTCATATAGTAGGATATTATGAAAAAGACGGAACAACATGGTATCTGATAAAGGATTCAGGCTCAGGCTCGCGTAACGCAGGGAAAGAAAGCAAAAATTTTGGATTTTACTTTTTCCACGAAGATTACGTGAAATTAAAAATGATGGATTTCACGGTACATAAAGATGCCATGAAAGATGTGTTGAAGAAATTCAAATAATACACGTTTCTTTTTTTATTCTCCAAAAACCACCGCGGTATAAGTGTATAAATCCGCGGTTTTCCAACCCTCCCACCCTATTCCTGCTTTGTCGCGGGCACAGTGTCCGAGGAACTCATCCTTTGTCCATCCGGTTTCGGTTGCTACCTGTGGTAGGAAAGTTCCCGAATACCCGTTTTTAACCATATAAATACCATGCTTGCCAAGAGTAATTTCATCGGAAGAACTTATCTTTTTAAAAGGTGACAATACAGAAATTTCAATGCTGATCTTTTTTAATTCATCAGGTTTTACGCGGTTAAAACGGGTATCTTGCGTTGAAGAAGAAATAGCCATATCGCAAACCACTTTATACAAAGGCTTTTCGGGCATAAATTGTCCTATACATCCACGCAACTCACCGTTTATCTTAAGCGTTACAAAAGCACCACAATTTTGTTTTATGATTTTTGAAAAATCACTTGTGTCAATTTTGGGTATTTTACCATCTCTGATATAGGAATTTAAGGTGCTACGGGCAATTTTAAGCAAATCCGATTTATCTTTTTCACTTAACAAAAAATCCGTTTCCTTTTCATCCGTTTTAAATTTTTCTTTGCTTGTAAAAGCCATAGCCCAGTAGCCAACAACAGAAGAGCTGTCTTTAGAAACATCACCCGAATTTTTATATTCTACAGGCACAATTGAAATATCTTTTAAATTTTCGGTAATATATAACATTGTAACTACCGCGTTGAATCCACAAAGGCTGGTTTCGAGTTTGGGAATTTTTTTATCGAAATTGGAATTAATTGCTTTTATAAGTTCAATTGGTGAATTTTTCGCAATAGCATCTGCTGTAGCTTTGTCATTTAAAACGGCATCGCTGCTTTTGGGATAATGAGAAAAATCAGAGCTGATTATAAACAAATTTTTATCATTCAAATAAGGTTTAAGACCTTTAGCTATTTTTTTACATAAATCCTGCGAACTTGTACCAATAAGTATAGGAACTATTTTGAATTTCTTTTTCAGATGATATTGTAAAAATGGAAGCTGTACTTCAATGCAATGGTCGGGTAAATGGTAATCGGCATTTTGTTGGAAAACCTTATCACTATTTACTAACTTGTTTGCAAGAACAGTATCAACATCAACGGTACCAAGAGGTGTAATAAAATTTCCTTTATTATACACGGAAGCGCCATCGAATGAATAACGATGACTAGCCCCTATCACAAAAACAGTTTCATATTCCTTGTCGGGATCTATCTGATTAAAAGCAGATGCGGCCACTTGCCCCGAATAAATATAACCCGCATGTGGAGAAATAACGGCAAAAACATTTTGAGACGATTTGGGCATAGCTTTATCGAAAAATGATTTAAGAGTTTTCGTTAGCTCTTCTTTGCCGGAAGGATAAAACTGACCGGCTACCACAGGATAGCGGTCAACAGATGGTGTTTTGCCTGTATCGTTCTGAGAACTACAGCCAAAAGCAGATAGAAGTATATGAAGCATAATGATAAGTAAAATTTTATTATTAAACATATTTCGTTGATGTTAATAGCACCTGTAAATAAATTACAATTTTTGAAATAATTTAAGTTCGCCGAGGCGAATTAGAATTTAGATTTATGATTTAAAAAACTGATTATCAATCTAAAATCAAATTCGCCGTGGCGAACGCAAATCTAAAATGTTATAAATACTTACTTTATGAATAGATATTAATTATATGTAATTTTGCATTTTTATTTTGGCTAATTTTTTAAGTCAAAGATAAAAAAAAATAATTTGTTTATGAACATAAAAATAAAGAAGGAAAGCGGTTTTATTTATGCAGTTATTGCGTTGGGCTTTTCTTCTGTAATTGCGCAAATTATTTATATACGTGAGTTTCTTAATGTTTTTTACGGGAATGAACTGATATTCGGGCTTATTCTTTCGAGCTGGATGGTGCTTACAGCAACCGGCGCCTATTTAGGAAAGTATTCTTCAAAAATTAAAAAACAGGAAAGATATTTAATAATTCTTCAGATATTTTCAGCATTTTTCCCTCTTGTTACAGTTTTTTTATTACGTTGGTTCAGGTATGTTATTTTTCCCGTTGGAAGCATGCTAAGTATTCCCAACGGAATATTTCTGTCGCTTACATTTCTTGCGCCTTATTGTATTATTTCCGGTTTTCTATTTACATATTTCAGCATTGCTTTATCAAAAATGCTGAATAGCAATCAAATAAGCAGAGTTTATTATTTTGATACTGTAGGAAGCATAATAGGAGGATTTGTCTTTAATTTTATACTTATATATTTCTTAAACGGTTTACAAAGCCTTTATATTCTGCTTTTTATAAATCTTTCCGCGGGACTGATCATATCATTAATTAACCACCGCAGAAAAGCAATTATTTTGATTATTATTTTATTCAGCGGTTTTCTTGTTCTAACTTTTAGTTTCAATCTGGAAAAATATACAAAAGAAAAGCAATTCAAAAACCAGGAACTTATTTATTACAAAGATACTCCTTATGGAAATTTAGTTTTAACACGCACAGGCGAACAATTAAATTTTTTTGAAAACAGTATGCTTCTTTTTTCTACCGAAAACATATCAGATAATGAAGAAGCGGTTCATTATGCAATGTTACAGCACTCAAATCCTGAAAAAGTCCTTCTTATATCAGGTGGGGTTAACGGTTTGGCAAAAGAAATTTTAAAATATCCTGTTGACAGTATAGATTATCTTGAAATAAATCCGGTACTTGTTGAACTGGGGAAAAAATATACAAAAAATCTGGAAAGACCCAAAATTAAGATAAAGTACGAAGATGCCCGTTTTTTTATAAAGCGGACAACCGAAAAATATGATGTGGTAATTATTGCGCTTCCCGAACCCACAACAGCTCAGCTAAACAGGTTTTACACTTTGGAATTTTTTACGGAACTTAAAAAGAAATTGAATAATAACGGAGTAATTTCTTTCGCTCTTTTATCAACTGCCGAGTATATAAGCCCCGAAGTAAGAAACATCAATTCTGTTATGTATAATACCCTGAATAAGGTTTTCAGGAATATAATTATTATTCAGGGAGGAAAGAATTATTTTATTGCTTCAGATGCATCTTTGAATGCAAATATCACTGAACTTGTTGAAAAACGCGGCATTGAGAATATTTATGTTAACAAATATTACTTAAATGATAGTAATATTAAAGTGAAGATGAATACTATTTTAAAATTTATAGATAAAAATTCTGATATAAATCTTGATTTTCATCCTGTTGTATATTATCATCAGTTAAGATATTGGATGAGCCACTTTAAAACTAATTATTATTTCCTTTTTGGGATATTTTTCTTGCTTTTATTAGTTTTTTTGGTCCGGCTTAATCCTGTTAATCTTTGTATGTTTACAAACGGATTTGCAGCATCATCAATTGAAGTAATACTTCTTATTACCTTCCAAATAATTTATGGCTACGTATATCAAATGATAGGTGTTATAATAATGCTGTTTATGGCAGGACTGGCGCTTGGGTCATTATATATCAACAAAAAAGCAAAAATATATTCGGTGATAAAATTTCTTAAAATTCAAACAGGAATTGTTATTTATTCTTTTGTTCTACCCTTTATTCTTATAATATTAAACCTGCTTGGCAAAAATCCTTATATTATAGAGGCGGCATTCATATTTCTTATTTTAGTAATCGGAATACTAACGGGAATGGGATATTCACTAACTTCAAAAATCTCAAAAAAAGACATTTCATCTATTGCTGCCGAAACTTATGGCGCCGATTTATTTGGTTCTGCAATTGGCGCTTTATTATTGTCAGCTTTTTTATTACCTTTGCTGGGAATTTTTGAAGTGTGCTTTTTGACCGGTTTAATTAATATTTTTAGCGGTATTATTTTATTTGCGAAAAGAAAAAACTACTTAAATTGAAATGGTAAAAACTGCAAAAACAAATACTTACGCCAATAAAATTACAAAAAGAGATTTTTTAAAAAGCAGTATTTTTGGAGTAGGAAGTGTTGTAGCAGGAGCATTCTTTTTTCCCTTGATTCCTACTGGAGCTAAAGCCAAAACTATGAATTTAAAAGACGATATTCCCGATTTATTAAAACATAGCAAGGAAGCTTTATACTATTCAGTAAAGGATAACAATTACGTAAAATGCAATCTTTGTCCAAATGCTTGCTATCTATCTGAAAATTCAAGAAGTATTTGCAAAAACAAATTTAACTACAAAGGGAAACTTTATACAATAGCTTATGGTAATCCTTGTGTTGTAAATACCGATCCTATTGAAAAAAAACCACTATTCCATTTTTTCCCCGCAACTGATATATATTCTATCGCCACGGCAGGTTGTAACTTACATTGTTTAAATTGTCAGAACTGGACTATTTCGCAAGTAGGAACCGAAACTACTACCAATTATAATTTCACTCCTTCCGACATTGTTGATTTTTGCGTAAATTCAAAAATTCCTTCAATTGCATATACTTATTCGGAACCTATTGCTTTTTATGAATATATGCTGGAAACAGCTAAGATTGCAAGGAAAAAAGGAGTTAAAAACGTACTAATTTCAAATGGATATATTAATGATGCTCCGCTTGACGAACTAAGCAAGTATTTAGATGCGGCCAGTATAAATTTAAAAAGTTTTAAAGATTCAATATATAAAGATTTAAACGGAGGTTCTCTTCAACCAGTCCTTAACACCCTTAAAACTCTCTCAGAAAAAAAAGTATGGTTAGAAATTATTAATCTGATAGTGCCTACATGGACAGATAATATGGATATGGTTAAAGAAATGTGTAAATGGTTGGCAGATAATGGATTTACAGAGACGCCACTTCATTTTTCGCGTTTCACGCCTATGTACAAGTTAACCAATTTACCATATACCCCTGTTTCGGTACTCGAAGAAGCTAAAGCAGCAGCTATGCAAGCAGGATTGAAATATGTATATATAGGAAATGTACCGGGGCATGATGCAGAAAACACTTATTGTTCTAAGTGTTCAAAAAAGATTATAAACAGAAAAGGATTCAAAGTAATAGAAAATCATATTATTAACGGAAGTTGTGAATATTGCGGAACCGCAATAGCAGGTATTTGGGAATAAAAAATAAATTATGGCAAAAAAAATTACTACAAAAGCAAAAGTTAATGCTCTTAAAGCAAAAACTAAAAAAGCGACAACAAAGGTAAAATCCGAGAAAAAAAATGCAAAAAACAAACTTATCGCCCCAAAAACAAAAATTAAGTTGAAAGAAAAAAAAGTAATTACAAAAAAAGCCCTTTTAACTAAGCCGGTAAAAAAGACTGCAATTAAGGCTGCTTCTAAAAAAGCAACAAGTTTAAATAAAAAAATTATCAAAAAAGCTGTCAAAAAGCCGATTTCAAAAAAAGCAACTCCAATATTAAAGCTTAAAGCAAAAAAACTTGTTCCAAAAGCTAAAACTAAATTAAAAAAAGTTGTTGCACAAACTAAAGTTAAACCTAAAAAGTTTGTTAAAAAACAAGTCGTAAAATTGGTTCCCAAAAAAGCAGCAAAAGCAGCAAAAAAGTTAAAAGTTCAACCTAAGAAAAAAATTGAGAAAAAAGTTGTAAAAGCTTTAAAACCAATTATAAAAAGCAAAAAGACATTACCAATAAAATCAGTTATTAAAAACGTCATAGTTAAAAAGAATAAATCGAAGATTAAACCGGATAAAAAGGCAACAATTAAAACAAAAAAAGCCGTTATCGCTAAAGTAAAAATGCCCCACAAAAAGATTGCTCCAACAAAGGCTGTCAGTAAAAAGGGATTGATAGAGCTAAAAGTACCAAATAAGAAAAAATATTTAAAGAAAAAAGATGAAACTTTTACACCAAAAGTAAAATCTAAAACATTAAAACCGGCAATAAAAGAAGTAGCAAAAAACAATTTACCATCAAAAATTAAAAAAGAGCTATTAACAAAACCTGTGAACGAAACATTAGCTCTAAATACATTAACTTTAAAAGAAAAGCCATTAAAAATTGAAAAAATAAAAATTGTTCAAAAGACTAAGATTATCCAAAATAATCATTTTTTAAAGGTTGAGTCAAATTTTAACAGAGCAGATATGTTTTATAAAAATGTGCTGAAAGCACAAATAGTAAAACGATACTCCATATTTAATGAAGACGACAAAGAAAAAATATTAAAAGATCAAGACCTAACAATAAATTTGAATGATGTTGATGTAACAATATCAGAAAAATCGAGAGATTTGGACTGGAATGATATTTTTGTTGAAATTTTTAAAAAGCATCCGGGTGAAGCAGGCTGGGTAAAATATACCGAAGCAGATTATCTTGCTTACTTCTTCCCGGGCAGAGTATTTTGGGCAAAAATGGAACCTATTAAAGCACTTTGTGAGGATATTCTTTCAAAAGCAATAAATAGTGGAATTTATAAAGAACTTTATTATATGTACACTAAGAATAGCGGGAGATTATCAAAAACATTCAAGATAAACACTAAAACGTATAGTTTTAATTTTATACAAACGTATCACGAAGACGGAGATAATTCTTATTACTCAATAGGTATAAGCTTGCCTTTCGTAT
>JAAXXA010000684.1 GCA_013334735.1 Bacteroidota bacterium | reverse complement strand
TGATATATGAAATTATAAATAGTGAAGAATCCTAGCGGCCATTGACACCAAGCGGACACTGAGCGGAGTCGAAGTGTGAGCGAGAAACAGATTTCTCCCGATGGTCGAAATGACAAGGTATTATGAATAAAAATGCTGCTGAGGATTAGAGGTGTCAAATATTTAAATTTTTTTAAATGAAAATAAAAACTTCTGCAATACTGGCTGTACTTATATTAACAATATATTGCGCTTTTTCTCAAATCATTAATATTGAAAGAGTAAATCCTCCTTTCTGGTGGGTAGGGATGAAAAATTCATCATTGGAAATTTTATTCAAAGCAAAAAATATTCAGGATTATAACATTAAAGTTATCGGAAAGGATATAACACTCGAAAAGCTTGTAAAATCTGATAACCATGATTATATTATTCTTAAAATATTAATAGGCCCAAATGCAAAAGCGGGAAAATTTCAAATATATTTCAATAAAGGGATTGTAAACCTTTTTTACAATTACGAATTAAAAGATAGAATAATAAATACAACAGCTCAACAGGGATTGAACAGTTCTGATTTTGTTTATTTATTAATTCCCGACAGGTTTTCAAACGGGGATACTGTGAATGATAAAATTGCAGGAATGCATGATTCGATTTTTTCCAGAGATTCGTTGTTTTCCAGACATGGAGGCGATTTGCAGGGAGTGATAAATCATCTGGATTATTTTAAAGAACTTGGCGCAACAGCGCTCTGGCTCACACCTTTTTTTGAAACCAATCAGCCTTTTGCATCCTATCATGGTTACGCAATTACAGATCATTACAAAGTTGATCCTAGATTAGGTGATAATCAGCTATATGCCGATTTTGTTAAGAAAAGTCATGATGCCGGAATAAAAGTAATTATGGATATGGTGTTCAATCATATCGGAAATGAGCACTGGATATACAAAGACAAACCTTTTAAAAACTGGTTTCATTCCTTTGATAAATTTACTAAAACAAATTTTCGTGATGTTACACTTATGGATCCTTATGTTTCGGAAGCCGATAAAATAAAATATACTACAGGATGGTTCGATAAGCACATGCCCGATCTGAATCAACAGGATACATTGCTGGCAACTTTTTTAATTCAAAACACTATCTGGTGGTTAGAATATGCGGGAATTGACGGAATAAGGCTTGATACTTACCCTTACCCGGATCAAAAATTTATGTCGGACTGGACAAAAGCAATACTCTCAGAGTACCCTAAATTAGGGCTGTTTGGTGAGACTTGGGTAAGCGGGCTTGCTAATCAGGCTTTTTATACAAAAAATTCAGGATTAAAAAATAAATACAATCCACAACTACCGGGGGTAACAGACTTTCAATTATTTTATGCTATCAACAATGCTCTAACAAAAGATTTTGGCTGGACAGATGGCGTTTCGGCAATTTATTATTGTCTGGCAAATGATTTTCTGTATGAAAACGCATACAACAACGCTATTTTTCTGGATAATCACGATCAGAGTCGTTTTTATAGTGTAGTAGGGGAGGACATTGATAAATATAAAATGGGAATTGCTATACTGCTTACTATGCGCGGTATTCCTGTAAATTATTACGGGACTGAAATTCTTATGAAAAATTTTGGCTCTCCTGATGAAAAACTCCGTGAGGATTTTTCCGGAGGTTGGAAAAATGACAAATCAAATAAATTTCTTAAAAACGGAAGAACGGAAAAAGAGAATGAAGCCTTTACATATCTTGCTAAATTAGCTAATTACAGAAAGAATAATACTGTTTTACAAGATGGAAAACTAATGCAATTTATTCCTGAAAATGGTGTGTATGTTTACTTCCGGTACAACGAAAATAAAACAATAATGGTTATAGTGAATCAAAATAAAAGTTCGCAAACCATAGAAACAAGTCGCTTTGCAGAAATCATTAAAGGGTATAAAAAAGCAAAAAATATAATGACAGATGAAACGCTTGAGAAATTAGATACAATTACTGTAGGGGCTAAAACTGTTATGGTACTTGAGTTAATTAAATAAGTTGACAAGTTAACAAGGCACAAGGCATAAGTGAAAAGTGAACCCTTCGACTACGCTCAGGGGGACAAGTGAAAAGTGAAATAGGGAATCCGAAAATTAACCATTAACCATTAACCATTAACCATTAACCATTAACCATTAACCATTAACCATTAACCATTAACCATTAACCATTAACCAT
>JAAXXA010000683.1 GCA_013334735.1 Bacteroidota bacterium | reverse complement strand
ATCATTTTCCTAATTTTTATAAGTTGCATGCAACGCCTCTTCTTATTGATATTTATTTGTTTTATTATTTTAATTTTGCAATAATCGCATCAGCCATTTGTATTGTAGAAGCTGCTCCATTATTTACCACCTCCGGCTTTCCTGACATTTTCATCATATCATAAGCTTTTGTTTTTCCTTCTGCAACCACTTCTGCAACTGCTTTTCTGATTTTTGCAGCCTTATCATTTTCGCCGATATGTTCAAGCATCATAACAGCCGAAAGAATCATAGCTATAGGATTGACAATTGAAACAGGATAGTCGGCATATTTTGGAGCAGAGCCATGAGTAGGTTCGAAAACAGCTACTTTTTCGCCAATATTTGCGCTGCATGCAAAACCTAAACCTCCTACAAGTCCGGCAAATCCGTCAGATATAATATCGCCAAACATATTACTGGCAACTAATACGTTGTAATTTTCAGGGTTTTTTGTAAGCCACATCATCATTGCATCAATGTTTACATCTTCTACTCTGATGTTTGGATATTCAGCTTTACCAATTTCCTGAGCTAATTTTAGCATCATTCCTGATGTTTCACGAATAACATTTGGTTTTTCACAAACGGTAAGTTTGTCAAAACCTCTTTGTTTTGCATATTCGAAAGCGGCTTTTATAATACGCGCTGTATATTTTTTGGTTAAAATACGAGTTGAAACGGCAAGTTCTGGTCTGGGGCACCATGAAAAATTTTGTTTGAATTTTGGATGTGTCATAAGCGCATCATAAACCTGATCGTTAGGGTTGGTCCATTCAACACCGCCGTATAAACCTTCTGTATTCTGGCGGAAAATCATGCAATCCACTTCGGGTTCTTCAATTCCGTTAGCTCCTCTGCGTATAAAGTTCAAAGGATTTCCTTTAAAAGTTTTGCAGGGACGCATACAAATATCCAGGTCAAAATGCTGACGCATTGCTACTATTGGGCTATAATACTGGATTCCTTTTCCCTGTAATTCAGGTGCAAGTTCAGCGGCAGCTTTGTCCTTAGGTTTAGAAGTAATTGCGCCAAAAAGACCAATTTTATGTTCTTCCAATAATTTTATGGTTCTGTCAGGAAAAGGATTTCCTTCTTTACACCAAAATTCCCAGCCAATATCTGCATGAATATATTCAGCTTCAAAACCAACAGCATCAAGTACTCTGATTGTTTGTTCGAGAACAGGCTTACCTATTCCATCACCGGGCATAGTTACGATTTTTCTTTTTCCCATTTTTATATATGTTTTTAATTTACGGCTCAAAAATACAATAGAAAAAGCAATTTACAAGAAAAATAATAAAAAATCATTTTTTATTTATTTTTTATTATTACAATCATATTTTTGTATTTTTGGATAAAAAATACAAATGAAAAAAATCGTTACAAAATATACAAATGGTGAAATAACCGTAGTTTGGAAACCGGATCTTTGTATTCATGCAACTATCTGCTTTACCGAGTTACCTGATGTTTTTGTTCCTTATGACAGACCATGGATAAAAATGGAAGGCGCTTCAACAGACGAAATTATTGATACAGTAAGCCGTTGTCCTACTCAGGCTATTTCTTACTTTCGGAATGATAATGTTTCTCCTGAAAAAAATAATGAAATTTCTTCACCGGAAATTTCTATTGTAAAAAACGGTCCATATATCGTTAAAGGCTCTGTTAAACTTGTTGATGTTGATGGAAATGAAATAGCTACGGATGATTCTTTTGCCCTATGTCGTTGTGGGAAATCTAAAAATAAACCATTTTGCGATGGTACTCATAATAACCTTGATTTTGAATAAATATTCGTGATTATTTTGCGGCTAATTTAGCGATTTTAGCTAACCGAGCGTTCTTACGAATACCGAAAACCGATTACCAATTTTTAAAAATATAATAAACTGAAAAATGAAAAAAATAATGATTTTATTAATGTTACCAATTTTGGTATCTTTTATTTATCCTGTTAAAAAATCTGAAAAAATGATGGCAAATGTTTTAAATATTGACAATATTGTAAAAACACTTACTGATAAATATGGAGTTCTTTATAAAGATAAAATTGAAAAAGGTGTAACACAAGCGGCAGCTTTATGGACAGATAAAGATGGTGATGATAAAGTTTTTGAAAATTTTTGTTATGATAATTATGTAAAACCCGGCGCTGAACAAAAAGCGTTGTTTGACAGAATTTCCGTAAAT
>JAAXXA010000682.1 GCA_013334735.1 Bacteroidota bacterium | reverse complement strand
CGATTATACTGAAACGAAAGTTGAAGTATAAGCGTGTCGAAGTAGACCGAATAGCCACTCTTCGACACGTCCTGAAAGGTGGACGGCTCTGAGTGACTTTTAAGATAAAAAATAAAACATACATTAAAAAAAATTTCAAAATAGTTTCTATGTTTATAAAAAAAAAATAAAAATGCTCTTTAATATGCATTTACTTTTTGTTATAGAGCATACCCAATTAAATCTTTTTGATGATGAAAAAGAAAGACGCTAAAACCTTAAAAAAGCAAGCGCCCCTGAAAACCAATAAATCGATTAAACCTGAATCCGATAAGCGTAAAAATCGAATATATTTGTTTGCAGTACTTATCATTACTGCAATAGTTTATGCTACCTCATTACAAAATGGCTGGATAAAAAACTGGGATGATGGAAAATACATTTTTGAACAAGAGATTATTCATAAACTCAGTTTTAAAAATATTGCCGGAATATTTAATCTTTCATATTTTTGGGCAGGAAATTATCATCCTCTTACTACCGCGTTTTATGCAGTTGAATACTCTTTAGTAGGATACTCACCGTTCTTGTATCATTTTAATAATTTCGTTTTTCATCTTCTTAATGTTTTTCTGGTATTTGCTTTTATCCGGTTACTTACAAAAAAAACCGAAATTGCAGCTTTTGTGGCTTTGATGTTTGGGATTCATCCCATGCACGTTGAGTCGGTGGCATGGATATCCGAAAGAAAAGACGTTTTGTATTCATTTTTCTTTTTGCTTTCGATGTTATTATATCTGAAAACTTTTAATGAAAAAAGTAATGTGAAAAGATTGTATGTTCTGTCTTTACTGATGTTTTTCCTTTCTTGTCTGGCAAAGTCTGCTGCCACTTCATTACCCATAGTTCTAATATTGATTGATTATTATAAGGAAAAGCAATGGAAATGGGGAGGGGCGAATAATAAAAGCTTTTCCAACAATATTCAAAATCAACTTAAATGGCTTACAAATAGTGTCGTTCATAAAGCTCCATTTTTTCTGATCGCGTTATTATGTGGCATCGAAGCCGTTCGTTCGCAAAGTTCATCAAATGCTATACAAAACCTCACTCCCTTATATACAGCATTTGAAAGAATTTTAATACCCTGTTATTCTACTGTTCTATATCTTTTTAAACTTATCATTCCAATAAATCTGTGCGCAATGTATCCTTACCCTGATAAGATCACAGGACATTTGCCAAGCGTTTATTATTTTGCATTAGCTATTATACCTATACTTATTACAATTTTGATCATATCAAGAAAAAATAAGGATATTATTTTCGGAATATTATTTTTCTTCGCAACAATAATTCTTGTCTTGCAGATTGTCCCTGTTGGCGGCGCAATAGCAGCCGAAAGATATACTTATATTCCTTACATAGGTTTGTTTTTTATAATAGGAAAAGGCATTGTATTCCTGTTGGAAAATACGTCGAAATTTAATAAAAATTTAACAAAACTTGCCGTATTTGCACTTATATCTGTGTTTTCGATACTTACTTTTCAAAGAATCAGAATATGGGAAGATGGCAAAAAATTATTTACCAACGTGATACAAAATTTTCCTAATATGCCTATGGCTTATGATAACAGGGGCTTTTTTAATTATACTTTCGGCGAAGAATATTATAAGCAAAAAGGTTTTGCAAATCCAAAGCAAACTGCTTATGATTCTGCAATAGCCGATTTTACTAAGTGTTTGAGCGTTGATTCAACTTATTTTCAGGCTTATGCCAATAGAGGAATGTTGTTTTACAATAGAGAGAATCACGATTACTATCAAGCCGTCAGAGATTTCACAAAAGCATTAAAATATAAAAACAATGATCTGGAATCATTAGTTAATAGGGGGAACTGTTACAGCTCTATATTGAAATACGATCTGGCGCTTATTGATTACGATAAATATATCGAACTCAAAAAAGATAATGCAAAAGCTTATTTGTGGAGAGGTATAGCACTTTATAATCTTGGCAAATTTAATGAAGCTCATGCGGATATGAGCAAATGTATTGAATTGGATAACTCTGTTGAAAAAGCATATATGTGGAGAGGAATTTTAAATTCTAAAAATAAGGATTATCAGGCTGCTATTAAAGACTTGGATAAATCGTTGCAACTAGACCCAAATTCTTCCGAACCATATATATGGCGTGGTATTGCAAAATATAATCAAAAAATGTATAAAGAAGCAA
>JAAXXA010000129.1 GCA_013334735.1 Bacteroidota bacterium | reverse complement strand
ACCTTTTTCGCCGTTTTTTGTTTTATTTCCCTATATTATTTTCATTACTCTTTTTCTTTAATCCTGTTGTTTATTACAAGAAAATAAAAATTATCTTCTAATTGTAAATAGCCGTATTCGTAACAGAAAAAATATGTAGCTCCTTTTTGAGTAGTATAAATACTTGTAAAATAACTGAAATTAAAACCTTTCTCTAGCATTTTATCTTTGTGACATTTTGCCTTATCTTTAGGGTTTAGATCTTGCAATATACGTCTGTTTTTTCGAAGTATATTATTGACATTCCTTACAAGATTAGTAGAATCTGAATTCTGACGATTATTATATAAATTTCGACATTGGTCGGAACAAAATTTTTTATCTGACCTTCCTATAATATATTCCTTACATTCAAGGCATTTACGTTTTTCCATAAATTTAAAAATTATTTTTAAGTTCTAAAAATGGATAATGTTGATTTTATATATTAATCCACATATTAATTTTTTGCATGTTCTAATTAGTGTTTGTCTGTAATGTCCATTTTTTATAGTAAGTGTCATACTGAGCGGAGTCGAAGTATCTTATTATCAGTCGTTTTGTATAGTTTGCACTTCGACTTCGCTCAGTGTTACAGCTCACTATGACAAAAAACGTTTATATTACGGATAGATTCTAATTAATAACCATAAATTCTGTTCTTCTGTTTAATGCATGCTCTGCTTCCGTACATATTACACCATCTTTGCATCGATTCCGTAATTTTGTTTCGCCATAACCAAATGCTTTTACCCTCGATGATTCAATACCTTTTGAAATAATGTACTCAGCAGCGGCATTAGCTCTTTTTTGTGAAAGTGTATCATTGAATTCTGAAGAGCTACGTGAATCGGTATGAGAACTCATTTCAATTTTTATATTTGGATTATCATTCATCATTTTAACAATTTTGTTTAATTCAACAGCTGAAGCCGGTTTAATATCCCATTTACCATAATCATAGTAAATGTTTTCAATAACTACAGGTTTATTCAATACAATTTTTTCAAATATCATTTCATCAGAAATTGTATCATTTTTTGTTTTCGATTTTGATGATAGCGCTTTTTTTTGTGTGTAATAACCATCCCTTGTGGCGGTAATGATAAGCGAGGAAATACTATCGGCAGTATAATAAAACCTTCCTTTTTTATCTGTTGTTACTTTTTTTGTTGTGTTATTAGTCAGGTTTTTAATTTCAATTTCTACTCCTTCCAATAAAGAGTAAGTATTATCTTTCAACTTTTCCTTTACAATATATGAAACGATAACAGGTTTTATAGGAGTTATTGTTGGCTTTTTTATAGGAGGCGTTATTATCTGTGTTTTTTCCGGGGTTTTTACTGGAGTTACTTTAGGGGTTATTGTAGGAGTTTTAATTGGAGTATCAACCGGAGTTATTATTTGAGCTACTGTTGAAGTATCTGTCAAAGTAATTGCTGAGGTATCTTTTGAAATAATAACGGTATCTTTTAATTTTTTTGTTGAATTTTTTTTAACGAAATGATAAATATCATCATCGCCAACGCCTCCTAATCTGTTTGATGAAAAATATCCGGTACTATCGTCAGTATAAAAAATTAAAAAATCATCTTTTGTTGAATTTATTGGATATTTTAAATTTTGAGGCACGGACCAACTGTCTTTGCTGCCTTTAGCATAAAACAAATCCAAACCACCCATAACTGAATTTTCGGTACTTGAAAAATACAAAGTGTTATTCTTATCTATGGTGGGAAAGAGTTCTTTGCCTTGTGAATTAATCACAGGACCTGCATTTTTAGGCAGCGACCATTCCCCGTTGTTCTTGAGTGTGCAATAATAAATATCTGTGCCACCATATCCGCTATCCATATCTGAAACAAAATAAAAAGTTTTGCCGTCAGCAGAAATAGCCGGATGCCCGACTGAATACATTTCAACATTATTATATTTGAATGGTTCTACACGGTCAATAACTCCATTATTATACTTGGCAGAATAAATTTCGATTCTGTTTAAATAATCATTATTAAAAGAATATTCGTACCAGCTGGTTGGGTCGTTATTTATTGGTTTTTTAGTAATTTTAACCATTTTTGTTCTGGAAAAATAAATTGTATTGGTATTTGCATCAAAACAACCGGGTCCATTATGATAACCATTATCTAAAGATTCTATACTTAATGGCGAAGAAGAAAAATCTCCTTTTTTATCTTTTTTTACAAAATTTAATTTCAAATATGGTTTACCTGTCCAACCATATATTTTATTGCCGGAAGACGAGCTGCGCTTCAATAGCCTGTCTGAAGTATAAATAAAACCATTACCAATAGGAAATAAACCAAAATCAGAACTTGCAGAATTTAATTCTTTAACATTAGTAACATCATAATCTTCAGGAATAGCAATCCATTCTTTAGCCTTTTTGCAGGATTTAACTAATTCCGTAACTTTATCTTTAGCAGAAGGTTGTATCTTTAAATAATTTTGGTATTGTTTAATTGCTTCATCGAACTTGCTGTTGGATTTTAACATGTTAGCATAACTTAAAACGTCTTTAGGTAAATATCCAACAAAAGTCAGTACTTTCGACAACCATTTTTCTGCTTCAATAGAATTGCCTGTTATTACATAACATTGAGCAATATTTCTTGCCTCATCTATTCCGGGGGTATTAGTTTTAAAATATTCATTATAAACTGTAATTGCTTGCATGTAATCATAATTTTCAATTAATTTTTTTGCCTCCAGCAATTTGGATTGAGAAAAACAAGTAATAAACGGAAACACTATTAGTAGAAATGTTATAGAATATTTTCGCATTAATAAAATTGTATTCATAAAAACCATAATGAATTAGAAGTATCTGGGGGTTACCATTTTAGTAGCTATTTTTTGGGGGAAATAATATCCTATAACAAATTCATGCCCCGGATATTTTTTCAAAACTGAAGTTGACAATGTATATGCATAACCCACAATAAATTTATCCGTTATATTATACTCTGTCATAAAAATTATGGCAGCGCTATGTTTAAGGGAATTATCAAGACTTTTATTATTAAAAATATTATAACCAAATTTAACGCTTGCTCCTAGCCATAATTTGTAATTAATTAAAAAATTAGAACTGATATCAAAATTTGATTGCGCTTTAAAATCTGTTTTGAAGAAAATACTTGGCTTTAGTTTAAGTTTCGGGTTAATATCAAACACATAGCCTGAAGTAAGATAAACATGTTTGGACTGAACGGGAACCAATAAATCATAACTTTCCTTAATACTTGTTAGTAAATTATTAACTGAAAAACCTGTATAAAATTTTTCACTATAGATGAAAGTCCCAAATTTCGCATCTAACAATAGTTTGCTCTTAAAAGTTTTGGGTATTGCCGGATCATCCTGAATATCTGATGTTAATTTGTTTCCGTCAATAGTAAAGTATGATAATCCAAAAGCAAGACCAAATGATAGTTTATAAACATCATCAATTTTTATTTTATATGAATAACTGCTAAAAGCTCCCTGTTGTCCCTGAGCTCCGATATGATCGTTTATAATATGAAGTCCTAATCCAACAGTTTTACTTGCGGGACCTTCCAAACTTAATGATTGAGTTATGGGAGCTCCCGGAAATCCTGTCCATTGAGAGGAATAGATAGCGTTAATATTCAACATTCCTTTTGTCCCTGCATAAGCAGGATTAATAATCAATTCATTAAAAATGTATTGATTAAACATGGCATCCTGTTGCGCAAAGCTTGAAACTGAAACCAATAGTAACAAGATATTTATAATTTTTTTCACAACTTCGGAATTATAGTATTTATATTTTATTATCGTAATATAGTTAAATAACCTTTATACATTTTATTTTCACCGCACATATTAACTCTTAAAATATAGAAATATGTACCTTCGTTCAGTGAGCTTCCGTCCCAATTGCTTTTATATCCATTTACATTATATACTTCGTTTCCCCACCTGTTTACAATAATGAGATCATTATCAGGAAAAAGTTCAATGTTCTTTATTATCCACAAATCATTAATTCCATCATCATTTGGAGAGAAAGAATTGTTAATGGTTAAATCCTCAATATCATTCTCAGGTTTCACAACAGCAGTATTTTTATCTTTACATCCGTTTATATCGGTTACTGTAATTGAATATGTATCAGAGCATAAGTTAATAACAATTTGAGAGTTTTGCTCGTTACTCCATAAATAAGTATAATCGGGTGTTCCTTCGGATACAATCGCGGTTATACTTCCATCGCACGAATTACACAAAGTTGGTGGCTGTGTTACCAGATCTACATGAGGTGTAGGATTAACAGTAATATTTGTACAATTTGTTGCCGTGCATCCATCATTAGTTGTTACAGTAACGCAATAAGCGCTGTTAACAGCAGGACTTAAAGTAATAGTAGATTCTGTTTGAACTGGTACTGTATTCCATATATATGTAATTCCTCCTTTTGCAGTAAGTGTTGTGGAATCATCCCTGCAAATTGTAGATTTCGTTGCCGAAATTGAAGCTGATGCCGAATTAACATCTACTGTAACTTTATCGGAAGCGGTACATCCGTTAATCCCCGTTACAGTAACAGAATAAATAGTCGAAGAAGGAGGGGCTATTGTTAAACATGAATCAGTTCCTAAGGCTCCATTCCAAATATAAGTATTTCCTCCGCCTGCGCATAAAGTTATACTATCAGCCCCTATGCACATTGATGGAGAAGATGGGGTAAATGTAATTGCAGGAAGAATAACGTCTATTGTAACACTATCTTTAGCAGTACATCCTACCAAGTCAGTAACTTTAACATTATAAGTGGATGTTTCTGTCAAACAAGCTTGCGGATTAGCAATATTTGAATGATCAAGGTTGGCTTCAGGGCTCCATTGATATGCATATAGAGGGGTTCCGCCTGATGCTGTTGGGTTGCCTCCAATAGTTACACATATTCCATAACAAATAGTATCGTTTAAACCAGCTTGCACTATTGGAACAGGATTGACCTTTAAAGTAATTTTATCAGTACTCATGCAACCAAATGAATCGGTTACTGTAACAAAATAAGAAGTTGTTGTTTCCGGACAAGCTAGTGGATTAGCAATATTTGTAGTGTCTGTTATACCATCTACCGGACTCCAGTTGTAAGTGTATGGCGTTATTCCATCTGATGCTGTTGGGTTTCCGCCAATTGTTAAGCAGCTTCCACTACAAATCGTATCATTTTTTCCTGCATCAACAGTTACAAAATTTATAGATACAGTAACACTGTCTTTACTTGTACAGCCCCTAATATCAGTTACTGTAACAAAGTAAGTAGTCGTATTTAACGGACATGCCTGAGGATTTGCAATAGCCGAATTGTCAAGGTTGCTTGCAGGGAGCCATGAGTATGAATAAGGTGAGGTTCCCCCAATGGCTGTGGGTGCGCCACCAATTGTAATACAACCACCCCTGCAAAAATAACTATCTTGTCCTGCTTCTGAAGTTAGTAGAGGATTTACAGTTATTATAATACTATCAACTTTTGAACAACCTGCAAAATCAGTTACTGTAACAAAATAAGTAGTCGTAACCAAGGGGCAAGCCTGGGGATTTGGAATAGTTGAATTATTTAGTGTTCCGGATGGACTCCAGATATATGTATAAGGACCTGTTCCCCCCGATGCTGTTGGGGATCCTCCAATTGACTTACAGGTTCCATAACATATAGTATCATTTATTCCTGCATCCACAATTGGCAAGGAATTAATTGTAATCGAAATATTATCAGTAGCAGTACAGTTATTAATATCCGAAACGGTAACGGTATAAGTTGTAAACACGATAGGACATACATTTGGATTGGATATATTTGAGGAAAAACCAGCGGGTAGCGAACTCCAATTATATGTGTATGGAGATACCCCGCTACTTGCAGTGGGCGCACCACCGATATTGATACAGCTGCCAAAGCATATTTTGTTGTTTAATCCGGCATCGGCAATAGGTATTGGATTAACTTTTATAATAACACTGTCAATAGCGCTACACCCCTTGGAATCAGTAACGGTAACAAAATATTTTGTAGTAGTAACAGGACAAGCTTGTGGATTAGCAGTATTTGTATTAATAAGACCAGCCGCAGGAAGCCATGAGTAAAAATATGGAGCTGTGCCACTGGAAGCTGTGGGACTTCCTCCAATAATTACACAATTATTTTTACAAATAGTATCACCAATTCCTGCATCTGCAATAGGTTTTTGATTTACAGTTATTACAACACTATCGGTATTTGAACACCCATTTCGATCGGTTACTGTAAGGTAATAAGTTGTATTAACTAAGGGACATGCGCTTGGATTTGGAATTGTAGAATTGTTAAGTGTTGCAGAAGGACTCCATATATATGTAAAAGGAGCAACGCCTGTTAAGGCAGTAGGACTTCCTCCAATTATTTTACAATCTCCTCCACAAATTGTATCATTTTGCCCTGCTTCTACAGTAGTAAAATCAA
The DNA here is from genome assembly GCA_013334735.1 of Bacteroidota bacterium. GTDB lineage: Bacteria > Bacteroidota > Bacteroidia > Bacteroidales > CG2-30-32-10 > JAAXXA01. The sequence goes on along the minus strand of JAAXXA010000129.1, from coordinate 1,053 downwards.
CAAATATTTTTATATTGTCAGAACTCGTACAACCGTTTTTGTCAGTTACTGTAACAAAATAAGTAGTAGTAGTTAAAGGACAAGCCTGTGGATTTGTGAAAGTTGAATCATTAAGTGTAGCAGAAGGACTCCAGCAATATGTGTATGGTGGTGTACCACCCGAGGCTGTTGGTATTCCTCCGATATTCATACAACTTTCCTTACATATTGTGTCATTTGTACCTGCTTCAGCGATAGGAGAGGGATTTACTGTTATTATAACACTGTCAACATCTATACAGCCAATAACATCAGAAACAGTAACAAAATAAGTAGTTGTTAATAAAGGACAAGCTTGTGGATTTGGAATACTTGAAGAATTTAATCCGGTTACCGGACTCCAAGTATATGTGTATGGTTGTGTACCTCCTGATCCTGTGGGACTTCCTCCGATAGTAGTACAACTCCCACTGCATATTGTGTCGTTTATACCTGCCTCTGCAATAATATTATGATTAATTGATATGGTAATACTATCAACATCAGTACAACCTTCTGAATCGGTTACTGTAACAAAATAATCAGTAGTAATTAACGGACATGCTTGAGGGTTTGGTAAAGTCGAATCATTTAGTGTAGCCAGAGGACTCCAGCTATAAGTATAAGGGGCGGTTCCGCCTGAAGCTGTAGGATTACCGCCAATTAATAAGCAATTTCCTTCACATATAGTATCCTTTTGTCCTGCATTTGCTATAGGTAAAGCATTAACTGTAATTGTAATGTTATCAACAGATGTACAACCTTTAGAATCAGTAACTGTAACAAAATAAGTTGTAGTAGCTAAAGGACAAGCTTGTGGATTCGCATCAGTCGGTAAAGTAAGTGTTGCCGAAGGACTCCAGTTGTATGTATATGGCGGGGTTCCTCCTATTGCAGTAGGGCTTCCGCCAATAGTTACACAACTACCATTGCACATTGAAATGTTTGTTCCGGCTTCAGCAATTGGAGAGGGATTTACTTTTATAGTAATGCTGTCAATATTTGTACAATTGGTATTATCTGTAACAGTAACAA
>JAAXXA010000128.1 GCA_013334735.1 Bacteroidota bacterium | reverse complement strand
ATTTAGATAATTCTAATTTTGTGCAATTGCTGGAAAATCTGCCTGATAAAATAGAATTATCATTAGACTTATCTTCAAATCCACTTGGCAACATTTCGTGCGGAAATGATTTTATATATAATAATCACGGCTTTAAAGCGGAGCTTAATCTTGAAATACCTTTATCAGTTTATGCTCATAATCTAACATTGACAGATACTATTGATTTTAATTTGAAAAAACCGGAAGGTTATAACATTAAAAATGGATCGATTACACTTATTGCTGATAACGGTTTTCCATTTTCGTCCGCTGTTCAGATTTTTTTGCTTGATAATAACAATAAAATTACTGATTCGCTTTTTGTTCAAAGTAATATGATCAATGCTGCTTCTTTAGATGCAAATAATAAAGTGATTTCCGGGAAAAGAAGTATAATTAAAATACCTGTTTCAAGTCAAAAATTAGATAAAATGTATTCTGCTGAAAAAGCAATCGTTATTGCCAGATTTAATACAGAGCATCAGGGGCAGTATATAGGGGTATATAAAGATTATTCGCTTGATATGAAACTTACAGGCGATTTTAACATGCTAGTCAATGATAATTAACTATTGCAACTGATGATAAAATAAATTATGGAACGCTGATAACGCGGAAAATTATGATGAACACGGATAAAATAAAATCTTATTTAAAATGAATAACTCCTAGGCATAGCCTCGATGTATCAAAAGGATTTTTTTATTAGCTTACGACCTAGAGGGGCGCGGTATTAAACTAAAAAATTAATAAATTTTATGATGAACAAAATAAAAATCATATTTGATCATCCGCCTATGGCGGAGCAACCAGCGTCCATTCCATTATCTAAATAATTACAATAATTAAATGAGAAAAATTTTCGCAATATTATTTTTTATTCTTTTGAATAAGCTGTTGTTTGCGCAGTTTAAAGATAATTATTTCGTAACGGAAGATGTTAAAGCAATTGCGGATATTGATTTTAATTATGAATTTAATTCAAACAGTATTTCTAACAAATTTCTAAATACTTATTTATTTGGCAATCACATTGACAGTCTTAATAAGCAATGGATGTTCAATAAGCTCAAAAAAAACAATCGCTTTGGAGCGGATATAGAAGGAGGCATTTCTTTATTTTTATTTCCGGACACATTTGCAGGTTTATCAAAAATGGGATTTTTTGTAAAATTTGGTGAAAGTTATCATACTGATATTACTTTTTCCAGAGATATTTTTAAAATGTTTTTCGATGGAAATAAGCGATTTGCAGGCGATACGGCTGATTTTAGTAATTCTTCACTGAACATTATTGATTATCAGCAAATGCAAATAGGCATTTTAACAAAATTCGGAACGACAAAAAATAAAAGTACATTTGGAATAGGCATAAGTGTCAACAAAGGAATTAGCAATACGCAAATTAATATTAAAACAGCTGGGCTTTTTACAGATAAAAATGCTGAATACATTGATCTTTATGCTGATTATGATGTTTGTCGAAGTGATACCGGCAGTAATAAAAATACAATAAAAGGTTTTGGCGCATCTTTAAATGTTTATTATTCTTATGAAACAGAGAAAAAAAACAGATTAAGTATTCAATTTACAAACTTCGGATATATCAATTGGAACAAGCAATCCCAGCATTTTGCAAAAGACACTTCAATTCACTTCGAAGGTGTTTCAGTAAATGATATTTTAAACATTCAGGGTAACATTTTTGGAAAAGCCAACAGCGATAGTATTGTTAATTTATATACTTATACCGACTCTTCACATTCATATTATATGACAATGCCTGCCTGCATGGAAATATCATACCTCTACAATTTTTCGGAAAAAGTTAGAGTAGATTTGTCAATAAAAAAAATGTTTTTTGTAAACTACGATCCGTTTATACTTTTAAAAACTCAGATAACTCAAAACAAAAGAAATATTTTTTCATTTAATGTATCTTACGGAGGTTATGAATCAGTAAATATTTTCGAAAAACGAGATCTTAATTTCGGATTGGAATACGCGCATAATTTCGGAAAAGGATTGATTTTAATTGCAGGAAGTAATTATATAAATGGTTATTTATCGCCATATTCTATTACTGCACAGGGAATATTCGTGTCAATAAAAAAATTATTCTTTTAATGAAATATTTAAAAATCATAATACTATTTCTTTTCTTACCCATATTTTCATTTGGACAGGATACAACTTTTATTAAATCTTATGGTTTGTCAGGATATAATTATGGAGAAAAAATTATTCAAACTGCCGATCAGGGTTATTTAATCCTTGGAAATAAATCAGGATTTATTGGAAATACAGATATTTATTTGATAAAAACTAACTATTATGGAAAGTTGCTTTGGGATAAAGCTTATGGTGGAAGCGAAATTGACTGGGCTGAAGATATTAAACAAACCAAAGATAATGGCTTTATTATTACAGGTTATATTAGCACACCTGAAAACAACGATTATAATATTTTGTTGTTAAAAACGGATTCTGATGGCAATATGAAATGGATGAAAAATTATGGTGGCGGCAATTGGGATTTCGGTCATAGTTTAGTGGAAACGGCAGATAGCGGATACATTATTGCCGGAGAAACGTATAGTTTTGGGAATGGGAATAATGATGCTTTTATACTCAAAATAAGTAAAAACGGTGATTCTTTATGGTCTAAAAGTTATGGAGGGCAAAATTCAGATATAACTTATGATATTAGTATTTGCCACGATGGTAATTTTATTTTAACAGGCATAACAAATAGTTTTGGAAAAGGAATGTTTGATGCGTATCTTCTTAAAATAGACCAGTTGGGAGATACATTATGGACACGAACTTATGGCGATACACTTGATGACAAAGCTTTTTCGGGAATTGAAACAAGTGATTACGGTATTGTTTTTACCGGCTCAACAATGAACTTCGATGCTAATGGGCAAGATGGGGTTATTTTTAAAACAGATTCTTTAGGCAATTTTTTATGGGAACGTAATATAGGAGGAGATAATAATGAAGAATTTTATGAAATTATTCAGAATTATGATGATGTTTTGTTTATAGCAGGTTATACTGAAAGCTATGGATATACAGGGACTAAAGATTTTTATATGGTTAAAACAGATAAAGATGGCTGGTTTAAATTTGGTCCTACTTATGGAGGAGATAATACTGATTATGCGAATACATGTATTCCAACATTTGATCATGGTTTTGCAATTGTTGGAACATCGAAAAGCATGGGGCTTGGATCTTCAAATATCCTTTTAGTTAAAACCGATAGTGTAGGGACATTAAATTATTCTTCTTTTATCCACATTACAGCTATTGATGAGCATTTGAAGAATCAGATTAATATTTTTCCTAACCCCGTTATGGATAAATTAAATATTATTACCGATGGTGAAAATTTGATAAAAGAAATAATTGTATATAATCAAACAGGTCAAATAATAAGAAAAAATATTCCTGTTGATGATCATTCTATAAACATAGATTTCACAGATTTATCAGAGGGTTTGTATTTTCTTTCCATACAAATAAATAATGAAAAATTTTATAAAAAAATATTACATATTAAGTGATTTGTTTTAAATTATGATCCCAATAAATACTTCATCAACAGAAAAAAACAATATTTCAGAAGGCAACTTATTGCATACAATATGCATTTTGCTTGGAGGTGTATCAATTATTACATTTATTCTTTTAATCACTTTTTCAGGAGTTCCTGCAAATACTAAACATACAAACTGTGATAATTCTCCTTTGGTTGTAAATGATTCTTTTGAACGTATCACATTATTTTCAGCAGGAGATGCAATGTCGCATCTTCCTCAGGTGGTATCTGCTTGGGATACATCATGCAATTGTTTTGATTTTACCGATGTTTTTAAATATCTGCCTTCTATTGTAAAAAAATCAGATGTGTCTTTTATAAATTTTGAAACTACCAATGGAGGCATACCTTATAGTGGATTTCCAAGGTTTTCAAGTCCTGATACTGTAGCTTGGTTTTTAAAATCGGCAGGGTTTAATTTTTTTGTTAATGCAAATAACCACAGCAACGATAAAGATCTTGCAGGAATTAACAAAACACTTGATGTATTTGACAGAAACAATATCAAGCATACGGGAGTGTTTCGTGATTCTGTTGAAAGGAAGAAAAATTACCCTGTATTTTTAAAAATAAAAGGTTTTAAATTAGCTATTCTTAATTACACTTATGGTACAAACAGTATTGAAACAACTCCTCCTGCCATTGTTAACATAATAGATACAAATATTATGAAAGCAGATTTGAAAATTGCTGCTGATTCAATGCCCGATGCAGTAATTGCTATAATGCACTGGGGTGTCGAATATCAACGCGAACCAAATTATGAACAAAAAGATATAGCGAAATTTCTTTTTAAAAATGGAGTTGATGTTATAGTTGGCTCTCATCCGCATGTGGTACAGCCTATAGAATTTTATAACTTTTCTTTTGAAAATAAACCAAAAACAGGGCTTGTTATTTGGTCGCTTGGTAATTTTATATCAAACCAGAGGGAGCAGTACCGTGATGGAGGGATTTTTGTAAAATTTGATGTGGCAAAAAATATATATACCGGAAAAATAAAAATTGATAATGTATTTTATATACCATTTTGGGTTTACAAACAAGCGGCTCCTGTTAAATACTACCTGTTACCTATATCCAAGTTTGAAAATGATACTACCACATTTGCAATGGATTCGAAAGATAAATTGGCATTTAAAACTTTTATAAATGATGTGCGGTTTCATTTAAAAAGGGATACTTTAAATATAAAGGAATTGCCGGTTGAATAAAAAATGATAGCTACTTAGCAGCTTATTACAGCCACAGATAACACAGATTATAAATCGGCAATCTTCAATTTGCAGTTGGCAATATTTGCTGATTGTTTATTGCCGATTACCAACCTATATTATGAGGCATTTTATCCCATGCAAAGTATAATCTGTGAACTTAGCTAAGCGACTCATGAACACCATAAAAAGCAAAAAATTATGTGAATAATCTGTGGCATTTTATTTTTTTATGACGGAGTGGTTTCCAAAATTGTAAAAATTACATTTGTAATTGAAATTTATTTATTACTTTTACATTCTAAACTTTAGGCACTTTAGTCCGCCATTGGCGGACTCCAAACTTTAGGCACTATTTTTATTTTGTTTATTTTAAATTAATATCTTTAAATTATGGAAACTATAACTAATACTTCAGCTTCTCTTAATAAGCAACCAATAAAATCAAAAACAGGTTGCTTAGGTACAACAATGATACTAATGGTTGTTTTTGTGCTATTATTAATTTTAAGTATTCCCGCGTGCAATAGTTACAATGGAATGGTTACTCGCGATGAGTCGTATAAAGCTAAATGGTCGGAAGTTGAAAATTTATACCAAAGGAGAGCCGATCTTATAAAGAACCTCGTGGAAACAGTTAAAGGATATGCTACTCACGAAAAGACTACTTTAACAGATGTTACTGAAGCCAGAGCCAAAGCAACCTCAGTAACAATTAAAGCTGATAAGCTTGATGCAAACACTATAAATCAATTCGATCAAGCACAGGGGCAGTTAACTTCAGCTCTTGGAAAGCTTATGGTGGTTGTGGAAAAATATCCTGAACTTAAAGCTAATACCGGTTTTCTGGAATTACAATCGCAGTTAAAAATAACTGAAGATACTATTGCTGCCAGAAGAGAGATGTTTATAAAAGTAGCTCAGGACTACAATACATATATCCTTCGTTTCCCTAAAAATGTTTTCGCTTCATTATTCGGTTTTAAACAGAAAGCATATTTTAATACTGATAAAAAAAACAATGTAGCCCCTGAAGTTAAGTTCTGAAAAAACAGAATTTAACTATACTGTAATAAAACCTGCCATTTGGAAGCTGAGCGTAATCGAAGCTAATGGCGGGTTTTTTATTTCATTGTAAATTATATAACTTAGCATTTCCTTATTTTAAATGTTATGAAACAAATTCCTCTTGCCGAAAAGCTACGCCCATCATTGCTTGATGATTATATCGGACAAAAACATCTTGTAGGTGAAAATGCAATCCTTAAAAATGCAATAGAATCAGGGAATATTCCTTCAATGATTTTTTGGGGACCTCCGGGAGTTGGCAAAACAACACTTGCTTATATTATTTCAAAGCAATTGGGACGACCATTTTTTACACTTAGCGCTGTTAACTCAGGAGTAAAGGATGTGCGCGAAGTGTTTGAAAAAGCGAAAAAAGAAGAACAGCATTCCATTCTTTTTATTGATGAAATACATCGTTTTAATAAATCGCAACAAGATTCTTTGCTTGGCGCTGTTGAGAAAGGCATAGTTACACTTATTGGCGCTACTACCGAGAACCCGTCTTTTGAGGTTATTTCACCTTTGCTCTCACGCTGTCAGGTTTACATTCTGAAATATTTGAATAAGGAAGATCTTCTTGAACTGCTTGAAAAAGCGAGGTTATTTACAGAAAAGGAATTGGATAAAAAAATTGAAATATCCGAGTATGAAGCATTATTAAGGATTTCAGGAGGCGATGCGCGTAAAATGCTAAATGCCTTTGAACTTGCAGTACAATCAGTTCAAAGCGACATGATAAAAATTTCTGATGAAATGGTTTTAAAAGTAATTCAGCAAAACATTGCATTATACGACAAAGGGGGAGAACAGCATTATGATATAATTTCCGCATTTATTAAATCGTTGAGAGGCAGCGACCCAAATGCCGCGCTATACTGGCTTGCCAGAATGGTTGAAGGAGGCGAAGATCCCAAATTTATTGCCCGCAGAATGTTAATTCTTGCATCTGAAGATATCGGGAATGCAAACCCTAACGCGCTTTTGCTTGCTAATTCATGCTTTCAGGCAATCGATGTAATCGGGTATCCCGAATGTGAACTTATTTTAAGTCAAACGGCAATATATTTAGCCACATCTGTAAAAAGCAATGCTTCGTACATGGCAATAAGAAATGCTCATGCCGAAATTGAAAGATCGGGTGAACAGCCTGTCCCGCTTCATCTGCGTAATGCTCCTACAAAGCTCATGAAAGAAATAGGCTATGGAAAAGATTATAAATACGCGCATGATTACGCTAATAATTTTGCAGATATAGAGTTTCTCCCTGAAAAAATCAAAGGAAAGAGTTTTTACAAACCCGGCGATAATAAACGCGAAGATGAAATCAGGCAGCGCCTGAAATCATTGTGGGGGAAAAAATATGGGTATTAATTATTAATGGTTAATTATTAATGGTTAATTCGTAATTGATAATTCGTAATTCGTAATTGCGTATTTGTAATTGTTTATAATTTTGTACTTTTAGCCTTTATTTTTCATTATGAAATTATTCGTTAAATATATTTCCCCGGCAATAATAATCTTTAGTATTAGCAATGCTTTATACTCGCAAACACTTTTACCTTCCAATCTTAATTATTCTCTTTCTTTAAAAAAAATTTTATATCAGAAACAAAATTTGCATGGTACGGATACTGTTAACTTGTCAGATGTTTCTAAAAAGGCATATTATAATAATGAAATATTTA
>JAAXXA010000681.1 GCA_013334735.1 Bacteroidota bacterium | reverse complement strand
CCTCCTACAAAAAGTACATCTTCTCCTTTTGAACGCAAATAGCGCGAATAAATATCAGCAGGAATATACACTCCGGCAAGATGACCAATATGAACAGGTCCATTTGCGTAAGGCAATGCAGAAGTAACGGTATATCTTTTAAATTTTTTGTCAGTTTTCATAATACATTTCTAATAAAAAATAGAGGGTTGCTAAATTACAGAAAAAATGAAAGTAGTGTAAAGTCAATTTGAAAATTTGAAAATGAATTAATTTGAAAATTATATATCAATTTCGTTTAGTTAAGCATCCATTTGTCATATCGAATGCATTGAGATATCTAAAGTCCCGAAAACAGATTTCTCCCGATGGTCGAAATGACAAGTAAAAACCTTAATTAAACAACATTGGATTATCATTTATAAAGAGTATGAAATTATTTTATTCATAGTATATTTTTAAAAATCCGGTATTACTTTCTCCCAAATTCCATAAGATAAGCTTTAATAAAAGTGTAAAGGTCTCCATCCATAACAGCCTGGACATTTGATGTTTCCACGCCTGTCCGGAGGTCTTTTACCATTTTATAAGGATGCATCACATAACTGCGGATTTGCGAACCCCATTCAATTCTTTTTTTGTTACCTTCTATTTCGGCAAGTGATTCTTTCTTTTTTCTGAGCTCCAGTTCGTAAAGCTGTGATTTAAGCATTTGTAAAGCTTTTTCACGATTTTGTTGTTGTGAACGCGTAACCTGGCATTCTATAATAATACCTGTAGGAGCATGTCGTAAGCGGACTGCTGTTTCAACTTTGTTTACATTTTGTCCTCCGGGACCGGAAGAACGAAAAGTATCCCAGCTAATATCCGCGGGATTTATTTCAATATTAATATTTTCATCAATAATAGGGTAGGCAAATATTGAAGCAAATGAAGTGTGTCGTTTATTTTGAGAATCAAAGGGGGAAAGACGTACCAAACGGTGCACGCCGCTTTCTCCTTTTAAATAACCATAAGCAAAGTCGCCCTCAAATTCAATAGAAGCCGATTTAATCCCGGCAACATCGCCTTCCTGTATGTCAATAACATTAATGTTGTAATTGTTGCGTTCACCCCAACGGATGTACATCCGCATAAGCATTTCAGCCCAATCCTGGCTTTCAGTACCACCGGCGCCGGAGTTGATATTCAGGATTGCTCCTAACCTATCTTCTTCTCCGCTAAGCATATTACGAAACTCAAGGTCTTCAATGCGTTTAAGAGTTTCTTCATATTGATCATCAAGTTCTTTTTCAGTAGCTTCTTTTTCGTTGAAATAATCCCAAAGCACTAAAAAATCATCCACGCTATTTTTTGCTTTAGCGTAAGAATCTGTCCACCTTTTTTTTTCCTGAATAGTTTTTAGAATTTTTTCGGCATCTTTGGGGTCGTTCCAAAAATCGGGAGATGAAGTAAGTTTTTGCTCTTCTTCAATCAGAGTAAGTTTATTGTCGATGTCAAAGAAACCTCCTCAAAGCATCAAGCCTTTTAGAAAGATCTTTCATTTGTTCATAAGTAATCATATAGGGATATTATTTACAGCAAAGATATATATTTTATAAATTGAAAAAATAAATGGAACACAGAATACTCATAAAATTATAATAATCATAGATATACTCGTTCTTAAAAGATTTGTGGTGGTTATTGAGCTGTGTCGAAATATAGCAAAGATGATTAGAACGAGTAATGCCGATCTGTTACGGCTTTTCGGAGATAGGAACGAGATAAAATATATTGTAAACCTGTTCCGTATCGGTATAAAATAAAATCATATTTAATCATAAAAATCAGCTTTCGTCTCCGCCAAGGCCGAACGAATCAGAGTTATAATCCATTTTAGTTATATTTCAAAATCGGATTTCATTATTTCATACACCAATTCACTTTCATAACCTTTAGAAATAGCGAAGGAAGCCACTTTGTTCATTTTTTGAAATTTGTTTTTTCCTTTCTTCGAACGGATTTTTTGCTGTTTTCATAATCCACCCCCTATTAATATATATTTAGAGTATATATTTTAGCAGGCGTTATGGCAAGTGATAAATTTCCTCTTCAATGCCTTAGCCTTACAAAGGAGGGAAAGATCATGTACGAAATTCCATTGTTGATGATCCTCTTCTGTTCTTCGCTGACTGCAGCTACGGTGGTCAATGTGGAGTTCAATTTCACCCTGTACATCGACGATCCGGTGTAGCCGTTGACCGGGGTTGC
>JAAXXA010000127.1 GCA_013334735.1 Bacteroidota bacterium | reverse complement strand
ATACTAAATTCAAGCTTCATCATTTATTTGTTTTCATTTCGGATCATGGTCATTCCTCTTACAAAAACCGCGATAGTTGGGAGAAGGGATATTTTCATATTCCGTTATTATTTTATGGAGATGTTATCAGGGACGAATTTAAAGGGACTGTATGTAACAAAATAGGCTCACAAGTAGATTTAGCATCCACTTTATTACATCAATCCGGTTTAAAAAGCAAGTCTTTTGAATGGAGTAAAAATCTACTTAATCCTATTAGTACGGGTTTTGCTTTTTATGCTTTTGAAGTAGGTTTTGGATGGGTGTGTAGCGAAGGAGATTTTGTTTACGAGCATAATTTGAATAAATTCCCAATAAATAATTTACCCGCGAATAAAAAGGATTCAATAATTAAAGCAGGAAAATCTTATTTGCAACAGGTTTATCAGGAGTACTGGGATTATTAGCCTGTTATGCCCGCCAATATTAAAAATTATACGACATTTTATTTAACACACGGTATAAATTCACATGAAAGACATTTGATGAGATTATCAATAGTAAAGTCTGCATGATGCTGAATTAATGAAGTAATAAATTCCTTATGTTCTCTGCCTTTACGATAGTCAGGCTCTCTTTTGGGGTGCTTAATATATTTAACAATATTTTCGTTACTTTCAGATACATTCAAAACTGACTGGAAAAATATCTTATCTTTTTTATGATAAATAGAAGAACCTGATATTTTTTTATTATCAATTGTAAGGTCTGAAATACCTTTAGGAACTACATTTTTAATACCTGCTTGCAAAAGACCATTGATTATAATATTGTTAAAAAAAACAAAATAATTGTGAGGTTTTTTTATTCCTTTATCAATAATAACAGCAGAAATAACGAGTGTATTTGGTGTTAAAATTACAGTTTCCCCTCCCGAAGGTCTCTTTAATACAGGGGCGCAGGCGATTTCAACATTTCCTGAAAATAATGATTCTTCAATTTTATTACTTTGACCTAAAACTAAATATGTTTTATTCGGTTGCCAAATAATAAAATCAAAATCCGAACGAGGATTATTAAAAATTTCTATATCCGGCAGATTATATTCCTGAATTTCGATGGGCATAAATAATTTTTAATCCATTATTAATGAAACAGGGTCGGTTAAATAATTCATTAACTGAATGGAAATAGAATTTATGCAAAAAAAAACCTGCCGTTTTTATTTCGCGGCAGGTTTTTTTTGATGTTTAAAACTTATCTATTTTAAACGGGTTTAGGCAAAAATGCCCAGGATCAATACTTTCATTAGGATTCCCTAATGGAGACATCATTACCATTGATATTTCATTATCTATTTTGATAATCTTTATTTCAGGTTTATTATATGTTCTTTTTTGTTTATTATATTTTTCTGTCTTCTTCATTTTTGTAATGTTTTTATCAATTTATATTCTATTAACTTTGCTTATTATATTTGTTACAGAATCTGTTATTCTATAAATATCTTTTTAGCAAAGACTTCTGAATCCGATTTTATCAAAACAAAATAAATTCCTTTTGGCATATCTGTATTAATAGTTGTTATTCCTTTTACCGGAACTTTTTTAGAAATAATTTTTTCGCCAAGAGCATTTATCACCTCTACACTATAGTTATTTTTTGGATTATTAATATAAATGTTTTTATAGGAAGAATAAACAGATATTCCTTGATTGTCGATTGTTTCAAGACCTGTGGTGTTTCGCACAAAATGAATAATAAAACGATCAGGTGCAACAGTTGATTCAGCAACATTGAATGAATAAGTTGATGTTTCATTTAAGTTTATGGTCTGGGATAACTGTGTATCTTCGAGGTAAATTTTTATAGTTGCATCAAAATTAGCTATATCGGTAGCTGTGATTGAACAACTTCCTGCCATATCTGATCTGAATATCAATGGTATTGAAATAGAATTGTTCAACATTGATAATGGTATTGAATTTACTGCCATATCAATATCAGCATCTGATGAGTAAAGTTGAGGATATACTCCGCCACCCAATTGTTTTCTTGTATCATATTCATCGTATCCGGCTGTAGCATTTTCATTAAAGAATAGGACGGCTTCGTCGCTGTAGGTATCTCTTTCAGTTTTTAGTCTTAAGAAGGGTGAAGTAATAGCAGCGTCCGATTTGTTTACCGCATTTACTGAATGCATTTGGGCTCCTTCCATAACAGTCAGTGAAGTTTCGTTGGTTGTTGTTTCAACCCAGAAAGCCTGTGTTGGAGGAATAATACCTTCGTTTGTTCCTACATTTCCTGCCCAGTTGGTTGCAAATGTACTGGAATAATTATATGTGGCAAAGTTAGCAGCGCCTAGTGCATTAGCATAATTAATCCATATGGTTGGTTGTACATTTGCGCGGGTCCAGTATGAATTGGCGGAAGTAGTCCAGTCAATAGATGATGTGTAAGGGTTTCCTACAAGGTTGAACCCTGTTGTATTTTTTGCAAGTAAAAATGATTTGTTCCCAGTATTAAGGCTTTTTCCCGAAAAAACAACTGTAGCAGGAGTACCAAAAGATTTAAAGGAATAGCCCTGCATTGTTGCCAGCCCTGCTCCATTTGATACCGCATCCCATGCATTTGAAGAGTTATTAAAAGTGAACAAACGTTTTCCGGCGCCTGCAGTCCCGGAAATGGTACCAAAAGCGCTTGTTGTTTGCGTTGCGAGAGGTGAAGAAATATATTCATAAACATCCTGAGGAACATAGCGCTCATATTGAATAGTTCCGCCAACAGATAAGGTACCATGGTTAATGAAACTGCCTATGACTTTGGAAGTATTGCTTTTGAATATCAAACTATCCCCTATATCTAATGTACCTGAAGTTACTGTTAATTGTTTCCCGGGATCTACGGTAAGGTTATGACAAGTAAAACCCACATCATTGTAATTTGCGGTCATGCTAACATCGTCCATATACGTTGGCGCGAATGGCGACCACGATCCGTTCCATACTATCGCTTTCATTTGCCATTTAAAAAAAGGATAATTATCGGAGCTTACAGCCCAATTGGTAATGAAATCCCAACTTGCATCGGTAAATGTTGATTTTGTTTGCATTTCCGAAGTTGTTTTGCCGGTAATACCGCTTGGATCGGGACTAACCCATCCGTTACCGTCAGTTGTACCCGACGTTTCTGTGTCCCAAAAATTATTGACAAATACACACGTTCCATAATCATCTCCTCCGATAATTCCACCAATGTAATCACCTGTTCCACTAATAACTCCGGCGTTATAACAGTTTTCAATTGTGCCGCTGGCATTTCCGGTAATTCCACCAACATAATTTGGTCCAGTTACTGTTCCTGTATTAAAACAGTTTGTAATATCACATTTATCAGCATATCCGACAATTCCACCAATGTAATCATCTGTTCCGTAAACATCGCAAGCATTATAGCAAGTATAAATATTACATGTAGCGTCGCTCATTCCAATCAGCCCCCCTGTTATTCCAGAAACCCCAAAAACAGTTCCTGTTGTAAAACAATTACTCAAAACAGTTGAAAAGCGTGCTATTGAAACGATACTACCGCAGTAACCTCCGGTAATATTAACATTTGTCATCCCAAGATTACTTATATTTCCGCCATCAATAACGGCAAACAAGCCCACATAAAATTCATCGGGACGATTAATATACAATCCTGAAATAGTATGCCCTTGTCCGTCGTACGAACCTGCGAAAGTCTTAGCGTAATCACTAGTACCAGCAGGATCCCAGCCATAATAGTCATCTAAACCATAGGAAAACCATGTTGATGTTGCAGAAGCATCTATATCTGCTGTTTGTACAAAATACTTTCCTGAAAAACAGGAGGGAGTACCAATATCAACTTGATAAGCTATCCAGTAAAGGTTTTCGAGTGAGGCAATCTGGTATGGGTTGCCGCTGGAACCATCTCCAACAGCAGGTGCGATAGGCGTTTGGCCGAACATCGTCTGACATGATAATGCCAGAAAAATTAGAATTGCAGATAATTTTTTCATCAAAAATTTATTTTATTTATTATTTTGTCTTGGGTTATTGTCTTTTTTTTCAGAAGCATTATCCACATAGTATTTATCATCTATGAGATTTTGTACTTAGAGAGCGGACATTCTTTGTTAAATAATTCCATTATTAAAAAGGACAAAATTAAAAAAAATATTAGAAACTGTTTTAAAATTTTAATATTTATTTCGTTTTACAAACAATCTTTAAAAGTCACTCAGAGCCGTCCGTCATCCTGAGGAGCGAAGCGTCTCGAAGGATAGGACGTTTCGAAGAGTGGCTATTCGGAATACTTCGACACGCTTAAATGCTTAAATTTTTTTCCAACATATTCTTTTATTCAAAAAAAAAATTAAATTTGCATTATCAAATAAATAGTGGCAAAAAAGGAATATAAGTTACTACATATTTTTAAAACTTTCAAATTCAAGATAACAATCAAAAAATTAGTAATAAATTAAATAAAACAGATATGAAAAAGAAACACATAATTACGATTTACAGCTTGATACTAATGGGTTTTGTGATGATTTTCGCCAATAGCTGTACTAAAGATGATAACAATGATTCTACAACAGGAGTAGTGCCCGTTTTAACAACAGCAGCCGTAAGCGGTATTACACAAACAACTGCAAGCTGTGGCGGCAATATTACTTCCGATGGCGGTTCAACAATAACAGCTTATGGCGTTTGCTGGAGTACGGGATCAACTCCTACTATAACGGACAGTAAAACCACCGATGGCACAGGAACAGGAAGCTTTACGAGCTCGTTAACCGGTTTAACAGCCAATACCACATATTATGTACGGGCTTATGCAACTAATACTACAGGTACGGGATATGGAACCGCTGTTTCGTTTACCACGACTCAAGGAAGTACAAATACAGTAACCGACATTAACGGGAATATATATCATACTGTAGTTATTGGCACTCAAACCTGGATGGTTGAAAATTTAAAGGTAACCAAGTATCGCAATGGCGATTCTATCGCTAACACAATAGATGGCGCAGAATGGAGCAACCTGACAAGCGGAGGATATTGCATTTTTGATGGTGTTTCAGCAAATGTTGCTGCTTATGGTCTTTTATATAACTGGTATGCTGTATCCGACAGTCGTAATATATGCCCTACCGGCTGGCATATACCAACAGATGCAGAATGGACAACGCTTACAACATTTTTAGGCGGTGAAAGTGTTGCCGGCGCTAAATTGAAAGAAACAGGAACAACACATTGGAATAGTCCAAACTCAGGCGCAACTAACAGCAGCGGCTTTACGGGGCTTCCGGGAGGTAGTCGTGATCAGGCAGGAACTTTTTCGTATTTAACATATTTCGGCTTTTGGTGGTCTGCTACTGAAAGCGATTCAAATAATGCATGGTACAAAGGTTTAACATATAATAGCCCGGCGGCAGGTCGTAATGCGAATCCAAAAAAAATGGGGTTTTCGGTACGTTGCGTTAAAGATTAAAGTTCTATATACCTAGTTTTATTAGAGTTTGTCCGTAATATTAAGTATAAATATTATTTTTGATTTGAGATTTAAGATTGAAAATCAGCTTTTAAATCATAATTCTTAATTCTAATTCGCCATGGCGAACTTAAATTATTTTAAAATCTTTGATATTATAGGCAGACACCAATTAGTGCTTGTACTGATGTTACCAAAAATAAAAATATTGCAAATTGCAAAAATTAAATTGCAAATTGCTAATTTATAAGACTTATAATTATCAATGCTTATAATGTTTTTTGAATTTTGCACTTTAGATTTTACATTTTAAATTTTGCACTATATATTTTAATAATATGAGTTTACAGACGGAATCTAATTAGGATTTATACCGATACGGAACAGGTTTGCAAAAAATGTTATTTTGTTCCTATCGGCATAACTCGTTCTAATCATTTTTGCTTTTGCAAATCTGTTAAGAACGAGTATATATTATTGCATTTCTGTTTTTCAGCATATTTTAAAGCTGTTAGTTTTATTTTATTTAAGAATTTTTTCCCATATTATGCACGTATCCCAAAAAGGCAAATTAAGATATGCATTATTATTAATATTCCTGATAATAATTATCGGCACTTTAGGATTCCTGATAATTGAAAATTTTTCGTTTCTTGATTCTCTTTACATGACTGTTATTACAGTTGCTACTGTTGGATTTCAAGAAGTGCATCCTTTATCCGACGATGGTAAAATTTTTACAATTTTTCTAATTTTTACCAGTTTAGGAACATTTTTTTATTCAATCTCAGTTATTACAACAACCATTATTGATGGGGAATTCAGAAATTATTTCAAAGATTTTAGATTAAATGCAGAAATAAAAAAAATGGAAAATCATGTAATTGTATGCGGCTATGGACGCAACGGAAAGCAAGCAGTAACGGAGCTTTCTATTCACAAACATCCTTTTGTAATTATTGAACAAAAGATTGATGTTATAAAAGAAAAAGGTAACAGCAATGATCTTTTCTTTATAGAAGGTGATGCCACGGAAGATGGTGTTTTACTTAAAGCCGGAATTAAAACAGCAAAAGCTGTTATTACTTCATTACCATTAGACGCCGACAATCTGTTTGTAGTTTTATCAGCGCGTTCCTTAAATCCTGATTTAATTATAATTAGTCGCGCCAGTAGCGACAGCTCTGAGAAAAAACTCAAAATTGCAGGAGCAGATAATGTTGTTTTACCCGAAAAAGTTGGCGGAGCGCACATGGCAACGCTTGTATTAAAGCCTGATGTTGTTGAGTTCCTTAATAATATTACCGTTTATGAATCGTGTACTGTTAATTTAGAAGAATTTATTTGCAAAGAAATGTCTCAGAAATTTATAAACAAAACTCTTGCAGATATAGATATACGAAACAAAACAGGAGCAAATATTATTGGGTTCAAAACTATCGAAGGTAACTACATTATTAACCCTTTACCTGATACAATTATTCTTGCAGACACCAAACTTTTTGTTCTGGGAACGCCTGTCCAGATTGCGAAAATGAGAAAACTATTCAAAGATAATCTGTAAATAATTACGATTAATATTAAATATTAAATTTATTATATTTATTTTTATACTAAAAAAAATTATATGAAAACAAAACATTTTATTATCGTATTAGCATTTTTAATTTTTTCTTCCTGTTGTATGCACAGGAGAAATCACTCTCACACAACTTACAGTCAACCGGTAGAAAGTTATAGCGAACCTATACCGCCTCCTGTTAATTTTCAGACATTTTATGATGATTTAAGCCCTTATGGATACTGGATTTATAACGAAAATGGTTATGTTTGGATACCTGAATATGGTCCAAATTTTTCACCATATCATACAAATGGTCATTGGGTTTTCACAAATTATGGATGGACATGGGTTTCCCAATACAATTGGGGTTGGGCGCCTTTTCATTACGGGCGATGGATTTGGGATGATATTTATGGATGGGAATGGATACCAGGTTACGATTGGGCTCCGGCATGGGTTTACTGGGGACAATATAATAATTACTATGGATGGGCTCCAATGCCGCCTAATGCAGGTTACGGATATCAGCCACCTATGAATCAGTGGTG
>JAAXXA010000126.1 GCA_013334735.1 Bacteroidota bacterium | reverse complement strand
AGAAACCTGTATTTACTCATCTTTTCTTAATACTTATTTGGAACGGGCAATGGAATTGCTGTCTGATATTGTATTTAATTCTACTTTTCCTGAAAAAGAATTGGAAAAAGAAAAAGATGTGGTAATCGACGAAATAAATTCATATTTAGATAATCCTTCTGATGAAATATTTGATGAATTTGAAAAGCTTCTTTTTCCAAATCATTCAATTGGACGTTACATTTTGGGATCTCCATCATGTATTAAAAAATTTAACCGGAATAAAATTAAAACCTTTATTGACAGATGTTACAATACTAATGAAATAGTTATATGTTCTGTTGGCAAAATTGATTTTGAAAAACTAAAAAATATTGCAGAAAAATATTTTTCGGAAATTAAAAATGTAAAACGGAAATGGTTGCGCAATAAATTTAGCAATTACAAGCCTTTTAATAAAACGATATTCAAAAAAACGCAACAAACGCACTGTATTATCGGCAATATTGCCTATCATAACAAAGACAAACGCAAAACACCATTGATACTCCTTAATAACATACTTGGCGGACCCGGCATGAATTCAAGATTGAGTATGAAAATAAGGGAAAAATATGGATTTTGCTACAATATTGAATCAAATTATTCTCCTTTTTCTGATACAGGTATATTTTCTATATACATGGGTACGGAGAACGAAAATATTGAAAAAACAATATTTTTAGTTAATAAAGAATTAGAAACATTAAGGAACACAAAACTTGGCACTCTCCAATTACAAAGGGCAAAACAACAACTAATCGGACAAATAGCAATATCTTATGAACAAAATCTTAATGAAATGCTTTCGATGGGAAAAAGTTTTCTTGTGTTTAATAAAGTGGACACTTTGGATGAAATTAATTCTAATATAGAAAAAATTACTTCCGCTAAATTACTTGAAGTCTCGAATCATATTTTTGCCCCCGAAAACCTAAGTATTTTGACTTATAAATCAGAAAAATGATAACAGATCCTGAAATATTAACTTATGCAGAAGCGCATTCAACAGGAGAAACAGAAGTTTTAAAAAAGCTTAACAGAGAAACATTTCTTAAAATTCTTTTTCCGCGAATGTTATCAGGACACCTGCAGGGAGCTTTTTTAAAAATGATTAGCAATATGCTGTGCCCCGAAAAGATACTGGAAATAGGTACTTATACAGGTTATTCGGCAATTTGTTTATCAGAGGGATTAACAAAAACAGGTAAACTGCACACTATTGAAATTAATCCGGAATTAGAAGATATGATAAGCAAATATTTTATTAAGACCGGTTTTTCGGAGAAAATAAATCTTCATATAGGAAATGCAATCAACATTATTCCTTTAATTGACGGACCTTTCGATCTTGTATTTATTGATGCCGATAAAGAAAACTATTTAAACTATTATCAACTTGTTTTTGAAAAAGTAAGAAAAGGCGGTTTTATTGTTGCCGATAACGTTCTATGGAACGGTAAAGTATTAAAGAATCCCTTACCTTCCGATACTGAAACAAAATCAATTATTGAGTTCAATGAATTTGTGCAAAATGATACAAGAGTTGAAAATTTTCTTCTTCCTTTTAGAGACGGGTTAATGATAATAAGAAAATTGTAATTTGCAGTAGTGAATCTAAATTGTACAAAACCTCTAAATAGCTTCTTGGGAATCTTTCAATATGTTATATAAAAATTCACGGGCACGAAAAAGTTGGGCTTTAACAGTACCAAGAGGTAGAGAGAGCTGAACAGCAATTTCTTCATAAGATAATTCCTGAAAATACCGCATATCAACCAATGTACGAT
The DNA here is from genome assembly GCA_013334735.1 of Bacteroidota bacterium. Classification (GTDB taxonomy): domain Bacteria; phylum Bacteroidota; class Bacteroidia; order Bacteroidales; family CG2-30-32-10; genus JAAXXA01. The sequence continues at coordinate 5,823 of JAAXXA010000126.1, read as the reverse complement.
AACGAGGTTTTAATTTTTCGACAATTTCCCGCATCAGTTTTACTTTTTGTTTTCTGATAAATTTATCTTCAGGGTTTAATACCTGATCTGCGATATTATAAGACATTTCCTTACCTTCTCCGTCTTCAAAAGACTTATCCATCGAAAATGTGAGCTTCTTTTTTTTGCGCATAAAGTCTATGCAATTATTGGAAGCTATTTTAAAAAGCCAAGTACTAAAAGCATAATCCGGCGTATATTGATGAAGTTTTTTAAAAGCTTTACCAAATGCTTCTATGGCAAGATCATCAGCATCATCAGAATTGTTAGTCATTTTGAGAAGCATAAAATAAATAGAATCTTTGTAATTGTTTAACAACTCTGCATAAGCTTTCTGGTCGCAATTATTTACAGCCAATTGAACCAGCTTATAATCACGTAATGCTTTATCAGTAAGATGTGCGGTGGCAACTACTACTTCCATTTATTCTTTTTGACAATTACATTCGACAATGCTATCAAAGGATTTAGCAATACAAAAACTAAATCCAACATCGGCGAAATTAACAATATTTTTTTTTCATCCAACTTATTCATAGTTTTTTTAACTATAATCATTTGTGATATCATCCTTATCAAAAACAGCGAACAAACGATAATAATAAAATTATATGAAGATATTTTATAAAGGAGTACAAGTAAAAAAAATAACGTAAAATAAAATAAAAAATTACTTAAACTAAAAACACCCAACATAAATTTATGCGACATTTTATAAAGAAAACCGGTGGAATAATGTCGTTTTTTTTGAATCATCCAATCATTGAAAGTTTTCTTTGGAGCTGAACTCGTATGCGATTGACGAGATATTTCGATACAAGTGTTGCACTTAGTGGCAACTTTATTAATAAACAAATCATCATCTCCTGAAGAAATATGGTAATGTGAAGTAAATCCTTTGGCATCATAAAAAAGTTTTTTATTATATGCAAGATTTCTTCCAACCCCCATATATGTTTTACCTAAAAGTGACCATGAAAAATATTGCAATGCCGTCATTATTGTATCAAACCTAATTAATTTGTTAAGGAAACCTTTTTCATATTTATAACCACTGTATCCAAGTACAATTTCTGTTTTTTCGGTAAAATTATTCTGTATTTCGGCTATCCATCTATTACTTTTTGGAGTACAGTCGGCATCAGTAAGTATAAGCAAATCGTGTTTTGCAGATTTAATACCAACTGCAAGGGCAAATTTTTTCCCTCTAAAAAAATTAACATTCTGTTTTATTGTAACCACGTTAAGGTGAGGATATTTTTCGGAAAATGTTTTCAATAAATAATTGCTATCATCGTCCGAACAATCATTAACCACCACAACTTCATAACCCGGATAATCTTGTTCGAGAATAAGTGGTAAGTTTTTTTTGAGATTATTATATTCGTTTTTCGCGCAAATAATTACGGATACCGCTTTGTATTGATTAGGTGTTGGTTTTTTTTTATAAAAAGCAAACTTTCCAAAAATACCCCAATAATATATCATTTGTATTACAAAACACAAAGAATACAAAACAAATGCTGACAACAAAATATTATTCGAAAGAATCTCTTTATAAAACATTTTTCAATAAAAGTATTTGCAAAAATACCAAAACAAACATTTTAAAAATTATCTTTGATGCACATTTTATAAACAAAATTTTATGAGTTTTCAAATATCGCATAAGGATAAAGATACAAAAGCCAGGGTCGGGAAGTTGGAAACAGATCATGGAGTAGTTGAAACACCTATATTTATGCCTGTTGGAACAGCAGGAACAGTTAAAGCAATACACATAAAAGAGTTAAAAGACGATGTTAAAGCACAGATTATCTTGGGAAACACTTATCATCTTTACCTGCGTCCGGGGCTTGATATTATTAAAAGAGCCGGGGGGCTTCATAAATTTAACAGTTGGAATATGCCTATACTCACCGATAGTGGGGGGTATCAGGTTTATTCTCTTGCCGATCGCAGGAAAATGGACGAAAACGGAGTAGTATTCCAATCACATATTGATGGCTCAAAACATGAATTTACTCCCGAAAGAGTAATTGATATTGAACGTATCATTGGCGCTGATATAATTATGGCTTTCGATGAATGTACGCCTTTTCCATGTGAATATAATTATGCTAAAAATTCGATGCTCACCACGCATAAATGGCTTGAACGCTGTGTAAAACGGTATAATGAAACAACAGGGTTATACGGTTATTCACAAAAGCTATTTCCTATTGTACAAGGTAGTGTTTACAAAGATTTACGACAACAATCGGCTGAATTTATTTCAGAACAAAATTGTGAAGGTAATGCTATAGGCGGTTTATCTGTAGGTGAACCTGTAGAGATAATGTACGAATTAACAGAGCTTGTTTGCGGCATTCTTCCATACAACAAGCCCAGATACCTTATGGGTGTAGGAACTCCTGCAAATATTCTTGAAGGTATTGCTCTTGGTGTAGATATGTTTGATTGTGTTATGCCCACACGTAACGCGCGTAACGGCATGTTGTTTACACAAAATGGTATTATGAATATGAGGAATGAAAAATGGAAAGATGATTTCAGCATTATTGATGAAGATGGACATTCCTTTGTTGACAAGCAATACAGCAAAGCTTATCTTAGGCATCTTTTTGTTGCAAATGAAATATTAGGCGCTATGATTGCCACTCAGCATAATCTTACTTTTTATCTATGGCTTGTTACAGAAGCCCGTAACAAAATTATTGATGGCACTTTTAAAGATTGGAAAGAAAAAATGGTAAAACAGGTAGCGCAAAAACTATAATCACTTAACAAGGGTAACTTTTCCTGCAAATTCGTGCCTTGGACCATCTATCTCTTTTACATGGATATAATAAACATACACATCTACCACCACATCTTTCCATGTACCTTTATTGTTTACCGTTCCGTTCCACTTATCCCCTATTATATTTGTGTGATAAATCTGGCTTCCCCAACGATCAAATATATTCATCTCATAATTGTTGGGATCCCAGTTCATACCTTTAGGGAAAAAATAATCATTATCCCCGTCCTCATTAGGAGTAAAAGCGCTTGGAGCATAAAATGTAAAAATTTCTTTAACATGGATCTTCTTGGAAACTGTATCCTTACAACCATGGTCAGTAAGTACAGTTAATAATATAGTATATGTTCCCGAGTCGGAATAAATATGCATAGGATTCTGTAATACTGAAGAATTGCTAAGTACTGTTTCCGGATCACCAAAGTCCCAGTTCCATGAAAAAGGATAAGTTGATTGATCAGTAAACTCTATCAATGGGTTTTCCATAGTAGCTGTTAAAGGGTTCATTGCAAAGTTAGCATCCGGCAGATGGTATGCCTCTATTAAATTCTGACGCGTTTCGCTTCCATTACAACCGTTTATTGTTTGAACGGCAACGGATACGGTATAAATTCCCGCTTCATTATAAATATGTGTAGGATTTTGTTGTGTAGAGCTATTGTTGACGCCCGATGGAAAATCACCAAAATTCCAGTTCCATGAAGCAATTGTGGGTGTAGTATTGTCGTTAAAATTAATTGTAAGAGGTTGACACCCGTTTATTGTATCAGGAACGAATTTCACCACGGGTAAAGGATAAACAATTACCTCAGCAGAGTCTATTGCCTGAGGCGACCCACAACCATCAGTAACGGTAACATGATACATGGTAGTAAGAGCAGGAGTTGTGCTTTTTGATGATACGTCTATACCACTATCCCAGTTATAGGTATAATTCCCGTCTCCTCCACTTGTATTAGCAGTAGATAACACACTTTCGCCAAAGCATATTTTTGCAGGACTAACAATTAAATCAACCGCTATCGGGGGTAAAACATTAATTACCATTTCATCTCTGGCAGAGCAGTTGTTTGCATCAGTAACAGTTACAGTATAGGTTGTAGTATTCAATGGATTAGCAACAGGATTGGCAATATTCGGATTTGACAAAGAAGCTGAAGGACTCCATTTATAGGATGTACCTCCGCTTGCTCCTATAGGAGTGCTTTTCAAATAACATATAGTTTGATCGGATATTGCAACAGCATTGGGTAATTGGTTCACAATTGCCTGTACTCCGTCAGATGCGGTACAGCCATTTGCATCTGTAACTGTAACAATATATGTTGTAGTAATTACGGGATTAACATTAATGCTTTGGCTTCCCATACTGTTGCTCCAATGATAACTTGCTCCACCGGTTGCAGAAAAATTTACATTGTCGCCATTGCATATTATCTGATCGTTACCGGCATTTGCCGATACAGGGATTATATTTACGGTTACTTTTTTTACAGATGTGCAATTATATGAAGCAGTACCTATCATAGTGCTTGTAGTCCCAGTAACTGTATATGTTGTTGTTACGAGTGGACTTGCAATAACGGTAGAACCTGAAGTAGTGTTTAGTCCGGTAGCAGGCGACCAAACGTATGTATCGGAATAATGAGCTTTTAAAGTAGCCGAACTGCCCAGACAAATTGAAGTGTCAGAAGAAACTGACAAATTAGTTGAGGGAATAGTAACATTTGTGCTTAATGATATTGTACAACCCGATACTGTAGTTGAATTAAGAATATATGATCCGGATTGATTTACATAAATTATATTTGTATTTTGACCTGATACAATACCCGGTCCTGACCAATTATAGCTTACGAAACCTTCAGGCGCTATTAAAGATACTTCATTTTCGATGCAACTGCCCGGTACAACCTGCATATTTGAGTTTGAACAATCTACATAGCAATACGCCCAGTCAACATCATAAACACACCATACACATGAAATGCTTATAGTAACTGACTGTCCGATATAAGGAGATAAATCCATACTCACGGTTGTCCAAGGTAAATAACTAATTGCATAACAACATTCACCTATATTATTACTTTCCAAAGGTCTGGTGGAAGTCTGAAATCCAGGAGGACCTCCTTCTGCAGCAAACACCTCATAATGAGCGCAAGGTATTGGATTGCCGGAATTATCAAGAACATTAACTAATATTCTAGCAGCATTCTCGGGTCCATGGGGATAACCCAAAAGATCCATCGCATATTTATACGTAAAAAAGGGATTGCTATTAGTTACTGTAAAAGTTTGTGAAATTGATGAAGGAGCAGTATTCATGGTACTGCCAATTCGTACTGAATAATTACCTCCCGGGGCAGAAACAGGATATCCGCCATAAAAATCGTTGTCGGCAGAAACTAATAATACATTTCCTGTTATAGTCCAGCCGGATAATGTGCCGGTTTCAAAATCTAAATTAGTTTGCGCCTGAGAGTTAAAATAAAAAAGGAATAAAAGAATGAATAAAGATTTTTTTAACGGAATAAATAAATAAAATTCATTATTGATGTTACAGAGTGGGATTTTGCTCATTTGTAGGTTTATCTAAGTTTATTATAAAATAGTCAAACTTTGATTAAGTTTCATAAAGCAAAAGTAACATCTTTTAATTAAAAAAAAAGATTTCAGAATATTATTTTTCTAGTATCGCCTTTACTCCGGGGAGTTCTTTTCCTTCAATATATTCCAACATAGCGCCACCTCCGGTGGAAACATAGCTTATCTGATCGGCAAGATTGTATGTATTAATAGCTGCAACTGAGTCGCCGCCTCCAACTAACGAGAATGACCCGCTAATAGTAGCACCTGCAACAGCTATGGCAATTGCTTTTGTTCCCTGCTGAAAATTAGGTAATTCAAATACCCCCATAGGTCCATTCCACATAATAGTATTTGAATTATTAATAATTTCGGCATAACGGCGACATGTT
>JAAXXA010000125.1 GCA_013334735.1 Bacteroidota bacterium | reverse complement strand
ATCACTTTTGTTAATGGTCATCATATTCATACCTTTACTTCAAGTGGAACATTTACTCCTTACTGTAGTGGTAATGTAGAATATCTTGTTGTTGCCGGTGGTGGTGGTGGTGGTGGTAATGGACCTGGAGATGGTGGTGGTGGCGCTGGTGGTTTGATTTACAATGCGCTTTATTCTGTTACTGGCGGACAGGCGATTAACGTAACTATTGGTAGTGGGGGAGCTAGAAACACACAAGGTAATAATTCTGTATTTGGCGCTTCTACTGCAATAGGTGGTGGCGCTGGAGGAGATATGAGCTATACGCGTACAGGAGGAGTTGGTGGCTCTGGAGGTGGTGGTAGTGGAAGAGGCAACACTAATAGCGGTGGGGCAGGAACATCTGGTCAAGGATATAATGGCGGCTACGGATACGTTGGTACATCTGATGGTGGTGGTGGTGGTGGCGGCGCTGGTGGCGCCGGTTCAAATGGTGTTTCCAATACTCGAGGCGGGAATGGTGGGAATGGTTTACCTTACTCAATTAGTGGAAGTTCTATGTATTATGCTGGAGGAGGTGGCGGTGGTACCGATGTTAATGGTGCTGGTGGGAATGGTGGTTTGGGTGGAGGCGGAAACGGGCAAGGTGGGACATCAAATACTTGCACAAACGGTGCGGTTAATACAGGCGGTGGCGGTGGTGCCGGTAGCAGTTGTAGTGGTGGTGTTGGTGGTTCGGGTATTGTAATTATAAGCTATCTTAACTAAAGGGTTGTAGCGATGGTAAAAAAGCAGCTTTGGCTTCACAGGGTAACAAATAGTGTAAATCTTTAAATATGGTATTGCATTAAGAAAACATATTTGTTGACGTGAAAAAAATAATAACAAATTAAACGCATTTGTCCTAGTTTACAAACAAAAAATTTGTTTTTTAGCAATAATTTTCAGTATATTTGTTATTAATATCCAATAAGCATATATTTATGACAAAAAAAAGAAAATTATTTATAATGAGAATCTTTATATTTGTTTTGTTCATTATCAGATTTAACTGTTTTGCGCAGGTTGGAGGCATAGCCATAAACTCAACCGGCAATGCTGCCGATAATTCGGCAATGCTTGATATTAGCGCTACAAATCAGGGAATGCTTATCCCTCGGCTAACCACTTTACAAAGGGATAGTATTGCATATAAATGTTCCTGTGTTCCCGCCGAAGGACTTCAGATATTTAATACTACTAATAATTGTTTTGAGGCATATTTTGGCAGCGTATGGCAACCATTAACTTGCTTATGCTCAAGCGCGCCAGCTGCAGCAGGAAGCATAAGTGGTACATCTACTGTTTGCCCCGGACAAAATGCGGTTTTATATTCTGTGCCTGCAATCGCAAGAGCCACAAGCTATATATGGACTTATTCCGGCGCAGGAGCGGTAATAATTGGCTCTACAAATGCGGTAATTGTTTACTTTTCATTAGCTGCCACATCCGGTAACCTAACTGTAATAGCCGCAAATGCTTGTGGAAATGGTACGGTTTCGGCTGTTTATCCTATTGACGTTAATTCTACTGCACCTAATATTACCGCTCAACCGCTATCAGCAACCACTTGTTTAGGAAGTGGTGATATAACCTATACTGTAACAGCTACAGGTGGCTTAACTTACCAGTGGCAGGAATATATTAGCAGTTGGAATAATTTGGCTAATGCCGGTGTTTATTCAAATGTTACTACTGCTACCTTAACCATAACAAATCCTCCCTTAGGTATTGATGCATACAAATACAGATGTATTGTTAGTGGAACCTGCACTAGTACAACTTCCGATGGTTTGGCTACATTAACAGTCAGCCCTGTTTCGGTTGGTGGTACTGCAACAGCAACAGCATCAACATTATGTTCCGGCAACAGCACTACAATAACTCTTGCAGGAAATACAGGCAATATACAATGGCAGCAATCGGCGAACGGGACTTCTGGCTGGGCAAATGTATCAGGTGGTACTGGCAGTACTTCTGCAACATATACAACACCTAACCTTACATCATCAACGTATTACAGAGCGCAGGTAACAAATAGTGTTTGTAATTCCGATTATTCATCTACAGCTTTAGTAACAGTTGATCCTGTTTCATTAGGCGGTACAGCAACTGCAACAGAATCGGCTGTATGCACGGATAGTAGTACTACAATAACTCTGACTGATTATACAGGTACTATACAATGGCAACAATCAGCAGATGGGACTTCGGGTTGGGCAAATGTATCAGGCGGTACTGGCAGTACTTCTGCAACATATACAACACCTAACCTTACATCATCAATATATTACAGAGCTCTAGTAACAAGTGGTGTGTGTAATTCCGCTAATTCATCAACAGCTTTGGTAACAGTAACACCTTTACCAGTAGCTACCTTTAGTTATACAAGTACTCCGTATTGTTCAAATGCATCAAACCCATCTCCAACATTTAGTGGAGGAGGATTAGCAGGAACATTTTCTTCAACAACAGGTTTGGTATTCGTGAGTACCTCAACAGGTCAGGTAAATTTAACCTCAAGTACTCCCGGTACCTATACAGTAACAAATACAATAGCTGCATCAGGCGGTTGTGGAATAGTAACAGCAACAAGCGGTATTACTATTAATAGCGCGGGTATTGCAGCTACAGGTGGCACTATAACCAATGTAGATGGTCGTAGAATTCACACTTTTACAGCATCAGGAACCTTTACCATAACATCAAATCCCTGCTACAGTACTTTACAAGTACTCGTTATTGGCGGCGGCGGTGGCGGCGGTGGCGCAGATGCTACAGGTGGTGGTGGCGGCGGAGCCGGAGGATATCAGGAAAATTTATCTGTTACAGCTACTGTTCAGGCATATCCAATTACTGTTGGAGGCGGCGGTAGTGGCGGTAGTGGCGGATGTTCCACATGTAGTAACGGAACAGCCGGTTCAAATGGCTCTAATAGTTCTGCCTTTGGAATTACGTCACTTGGTGGTGGCGGTGGCGCTGGCAGGGGAACGCAATCAACAGGAAAAGACGGCGGATCTGGTGGAGGTAATGCAGATAATGGCGGACCTTCTGTTGGCTTGGGAACAAGCGGGCAGGGTCACAATGGTGGTATTTCCGGAGGGATGAATGCCGGCGGCGCTGGTGGCGGAGCCGGAGTTGTTGGTGGTAACGGGAATAGTAGTGGTGGAGGCGTTGGAGGAAATGGATTATCGAGTACTATAAGCGGAGCGGCAGTAACCAGGGCAGGTGGCGGTGGCGGTGGACCCGGAATTTCAACACCTTGTTATTGTGGTACCGGCTTATATGGACCCGGAGGCTCAGGCGGCGGAGGAGCAGGAGGAAATAATACCACTGGGGGAGCAGGAGCAGCTAATACTGGTAGTGGCGGTGGTGGAGGCGGTTCCGGACCTTGTAATGGGTGTGCAAGCGGTGGTGGAGGAGTCGGTGGTTCTGGTATTGTAATTATAAGCTATGTGCCATAACTTCAATATTGTTATCCGATTTTAGTAAAAAATCCCTGTTTTAGATAAGATATTTTGCTGCAATTGGCATTCTTCTTCCCATACCAAATGCTTTAGGTGAAATACGAAGAATAGGAGGGGTTTGATAACGTTTCCATTCGCTTGAATTTACCATTTTTAGCACTTTTAGTACTATGTTTTTGTCAAAATTCATAGCAATTATTTCATCCGGTCCTTTTGACATTTCTATATATTGGAAAAGAATTTTGTCTAAAATTTCATATTCCGGCAATGAATCCGAATCTTTCTGATCAAAGCGTAGTTCGGCAGAAGGAGGCTTTTTTATGGAGTTAATAGGAATAATTTCCTTGTCTTTATTAATGAAATTTGCCAGTTCGTAAACCTGAGTTTTATAAACATCGCCTAAAACGGAAATACCGCCACACATATCTCCGTATAAAGTTCCATAGCCTACGGCAGCTTCGCTTTTATTGGAAGTGTTAAGTAGTATATATCCGAATTTATTAGATAATGCCATTAGAATTACTGCGCGTACGCGGGCTTGAATGTTTTCTTCCGCTAAATCGGAAGGCAAACCTGCAAATTGAGTTTCCAATGTTTTTTCAAATGTATTGAAAGCTTCTTCTATTTCAATAATTTCGTACGATATACCAAGATTTTTTGCAAGTTCCTCTGCATCTTTTATTGAATGATCCGACGAAAACCGTGAAGGAAGCAACACGCCTTTTACATTTTCTCTACCCATCGCTTTTACTGCAAGAACGCAGGTTACAGCCGAGTCAATTCCTCCTGATAATCCCAGTATTGCCTGTTTAAATCCAAGTTTATGAAAATAATCTTTTATTCCCATTACTAAGGCATCGTGGATGAAAAGGAGTTTGGAGTTTGGAGTTTGGAGTTTGGAGTTTTCTATTTCCACATTCTGAATTTTACATTCTGAGTTCTTAAATCTCAAATCGTAAATTCTCAGATCTTCTTCAAAATAATTTAATTCTTCAAAAATCTTCCCCTTATTATCAACAACCATACTTCCTCCGTCAAATAAAAGTTCGGTTTGTCCTCCTATATGATTTACATAAAAAAGGGGTAAATTATAATGTTTTGCATTTGAAATTAATATTTCTTTTCTTGTTTCGGATTGTTCATAATTAAAAGGGGATGCGGCAATATTTATAATTAAGTCGGGATTTTGTTTTGCTAGTTCATCCATAGGATTTACTACATACAAAGGATTTTCGGTAATATTCCATAAATCTTCACATATAGTAAGAGCAATTCGCTTTCCTTTATATTTTATGATTTCGAAAGTTCTGTTTGGCTCAAAATATCTGTACTCATCAAATACATCATAGTTCGGCAAAAGTGTTTTGTTCCTTATGGCTGTAACTTTTCCATCACATAAAAAGAATGCGGAATTATAAAGTCGTTTTCCTTTTGGTTCATGATTAAAACTCGGAGAGCCAATTATTGCAGCAATATCAATACATTCACTTGCAATTATATTTATTGAATCCAAACATTTTGAAACAAAATGATCAAATTCCAGAAAGTCTCGCGGAGGATAACCACTAATTGCAAGTTCTGAAAAAACAACAATATCAACCTGCATTGATTTAGCTTTTCGAATGCAGTTGAGAATATTATTCGTATTGCTTTCAAAATTTCCTATATGATAATTTAATTGAGCTAAAGCTATTTTCATATTGCAAAAATACTGAATCTTGACAAATTTTCAAATGATTATTGAGCTATGCCTGCTTTCATAACATTAATATCCTTTTGTATGGTAGTCACAGAGAATTTTTTCCGAGCTTATCTTCACATGCTTACCGGATATTGTTCATTGAAGGAAAAGGATAAGTGTTATTATTAATGCAGGCATCAATAATTTTGTAACGGATATATGCTTCTTTGTTGAACGACAAGGTTTAATGCTTTATTTGAAGAAAAATAATGACAAAAATAATGAAAATTTAAAAAGTAAAGCGTAAATACATAACGGTTTGTAAATTTTACTTAACAGGAAAACAACACGTATAAACGTAAAACCGTGAAAATATTTGAATTTCCAAAAACAAAAAAATGAATTTTGTATTGAAAATTTAATACCGAGTTGCTTTCATACATGCAATTTAACTCTTAAATTTCAATGAAAGCAGTTCGGCATAATACCAAGTAAGCATTCTTCGCCTCCGCTGCGCCATGGCGGAGGTGGAGCATATCTATGAATGCAACTTGGTATAACTCCTAAATTCATAATTAAGGAGCGCTATTTTTGAAATATTTCCAAATTCGTACATTTGTTTAGAAAACTTTTTACTTTTGTAATAAATGCAAGAACAGAATGAATTTACAAATTATTCAAAATAAGATTTACAAAATTAGAGGGCAAAAGGTAATGCTTGATTTTGACCTTGCAGAGCTTTACGAAATTGAAACAAAAAACCTGAACCTTGCTATTAAGCGTAATATAATTCGTTTTCCATCCGACTTCATGTTTCAGTTAGCTAAGGAAGAATGGGAAAATTTGAGGTTGCAAATTGCAACCTCAAACAAAAGAGGAGGCAGACGTTATTTGCCTTATGCTAGGGCGTGAACTGGCAGAAATCAGGTTTGTACTTTAAAATTATTGTCCTTACTACCAAGTTTTTCAAGATTAATTTAAATAGTTTGTATTCGTAATACATATTAGTTTGTATTTGTAATACATATTGTGTATCTTTGTGAAAAATATTTCTTATGATAACAGAAACAATACTTAGGTCAGTAATTGAAGAAAATAGTTTGGCTGTAAATAAAAAAAAAGTTGTTAAAAGAGAGAAAGAACTCTCTTTAAAAAGCAATTTGGTTATTGTTATAACAGGCGTTAGGCGTTGCGGTAAAAGTACATTATTGCAACAGTCGTTAAAAGATGAGCAAAAGAAAATCTTTTTGAATTTTGAAGATACACGTTTGGATGGTTTTGAAATAAGTGATTTTAATAAGCTTGAGAAAATAGCTGTTTCCAAAAAAATAAAATTCTTTGTTTTTGATGAAATACAAAATATAGAGGGCTGGGAAAAGTACATACGTTCAGCACATGACAAAGCATTCCGAATTTTTATTACAGGCTCTAATGCATTAATGTTAAGCAGGGAGCTTGGCACAAAATTAACGGGAAGGTATATTCAAACCGAACTATTTCCTTTCAGTTATAACGAATATTTATTGTTAACAAAAGAAACAGCAGGAGTAGCAAGTCTTAAAAGGTTCATGCAAAGTGGCGGTTTTCCTGAATTTCTTTTATCCAAAGACAATGAGTATCTGCGGACATTATTACGTGATATTATTATACGAGATATTGCTGTTAGGAGAAATATTAAAAATGAACATACAATATTAAGGCTTGCTACACACCTGATGAGTAATGTTGGAAAAGAAATAAGTTATAACAATTTATCAAAGGAATTGAGCATAAAATCTGTACGTACCACCATAGATTATTGTGACTATTTGAAAGAAAGTTATCTGTTAGATTTTATTCCGCGTTTTTCTTTTTCAATAAAGCAACAACTAAATAACCCTAAAAAAGTGTATTCTATTGATACTGGAATGGCAAAAGCCAACAGCATATCATTTAGCGAAGATTATGGCAGGATGCTTGAAAACGCCGTCTTTATGAAGCTCAGGCATGCATCACAGGATATTATGTATTTCAAAGACGGAAATTCGGAATGCGATTTCCTTATAAGGAAAAATGAGAAAATTATTACTGCAATTCAGGTTTGCTGGCAGTTAACGGAAGATAACATGGAAAGAGAAATAAACGGACTAAAAGCAGCATTAAAATTAACAAAAGCAAAAAAGGGAGTAATTGTAACTTTAGATCAGGAAGATGTGTTTGGGGACATTCAGGCTGTACCGGCTTGGAAATGGTTTAGGCAGGATTTGATTATATAAAATTTTAAGAATATTTTGATTGCGAAAAACGTCTCCTTAAAATAAAAACCTCCGCAAATACTTGATTTACGGAGGTTTTTTATTGTTTTGTTGTCCGATCAGGGCTCGAACCTGAACTCTACTGAACCAAAATCAGTCGTGTTGCCAATTACACCATCGGACAATTTTTGCAAAATTGGTTTGCAAAAATAACAAATAAAAATAACGAACA
>JAAXXA010000680.1 GCA_013334735.1 Bacteroidota bacterium | reverse complement strand
AAGAAAAGAAATTTGCCAAAAAGCTAATACTGCAACTACAAGAAGCAATAAAATATAAAACAAATGCGATTTGTAAAACTTTTTGACAAATTTCTTTTCTTTATTATTCAGTTACTCATGATATGATCAACTGCTGGATTCCATGGCGATTCCATATTTCCGAATGTTTACAAAATCATATATTCCCTTTTTGGAATCCATATCAACAATTAGGGTATCCCATTCATGCCGATTTGCAGGGACCTACATGGTATTTTGAGTCTTTAATATTGAGTTTAACAACAGGACAAACAAATTACACAATTCAATTTTTGTTTGTTTTTTATGTGTTTATAGGCGGAATGGGAATGTATTTCCTTTCATTGTATTTTCAACCTGATAAAAAAATTGCTTTTTGGGTGGGTGTAAGCTATATGTTAAGCGGTTTTTTTGTGAGTCATGTAATGCACTTTTATGCTATAATTTCTGTAGCATGGTTGCCGTATATAATTCGAAATTATTTGCTGATGAGTAAAGACCACAGCTACAAACACGCTTTATATACTTCCATTTATATGTTTTTTTCTTTAACGGGAGGAAATCATACATTCACAATAATTCTATCATATTTGTTAATTACATTATTCGTATTCTTTTTATATCAATTTTGGAAAAATAATCTAAAAATCCAAATATGGCAGTTAATTAAAGTTAACGCTTTGTTTGTGTTCTCTGTTATAGTTATGTCGTGTGTTGTGTGGGTTGCATATCTACAAACATCTCCGTATGTTGAGCGTTTAAACGGGATGTCGTATTCCGATGCAGCTGTATGTCCTTTTTCCCCGGTGTCGTTTTTATCTTTTCTAGTTCCTTTCGCTACTGATAATTCACGAATATTCTTTAATACCGATCCTTCGATGTGTAATTTATATATAGGAATAATTTCCTTAATATTAATCGGAATAATAGTTTTTACAAAGAAAAAACCTTTGGATTATGTATTTCTTATTTTCTCGTTTTTTTGTTTTATAGCGTCAATGGGGGATTATACGCCTTTTCATTATATTTTATTCAGGTTTTTTCCTTTATTGAATTTGTTTCGTTTCCCTAGTTATTATGGTATATTCAGTGTTTTGCTTTTGCTGATCCTTTCAGGACAGAAACTATATGAAGTTGTTCGGGAGCCTCAAAAATATAAAAAATTACTATTTCGTTTTGTTATCTTGATTGGCATAGTACTGTTGGGTTTAATCATTTTTGCATTAGTGAAAAACGGAGGACATCATTTATTTTTTCTTAAAAAGCATTCATCAATTTTTGATTTTGTTTTAGCTTCATCAGTTTATCAGAATATTATATTGCATGCATCCATTTTATTAGTGTTTACAGTGATATTTGGCATAATGCTTTACCGCTTTTCTCCGCGTTATTGGATAAACATTATTTTATTATTTACTGTTTTAGATATGTTCATAGCGGTACAACTAACAATTGCTAATTGTAGCATATCATCCACATCACCTAAAGAAATACATAAATATATGCAAAGTAAATCCGGTAGTTTCCCTAAGCCTGATTTGAATGTAAAAATTGCCGATAATATTGATAAACCTGCTCAAGATCATGGTTTGTTTTATAATACAAATACAGTTCAGAAAACAATATCGGGAGAAGTGTTTAATTCATATATTTTATCAAATTATACTCATTTGGTTGATTCATTTCCTTCGCTGTATTATGCAGTATTGCAAAATCCCGCGGTATATTTTTCTTCTGAAATTTATCCGCGTTCTATGTTGCATTATAAAGATACTACACAGATCTCTCATAGCGCATTATTTTTGGCTGATGAAGATTATAGTATTTTGTCAAATAATTTTATTCCTAAGGATCCCTCATTAAGCTCAATTGAAATTTTTGATTTTTCACCGAATAGTATTTCTTTGTCGGTAAATACTTCCAAAAATCAATTACTTACATATATACAATCATATTATATTGGATGGAGGGTTTCTGTTGATGGTAAGCAAACAAAATTATATCAGACAAATGGGTTAACTTTATCAGTATTGGTTACTGAAGGACAACATAAAGTGCGGTTTTATTATAATAATCCTGCAATTATTATAGCTGCTGCCGTGAGTTATAGCGCTTTTATAATTATTTTATTATTTTTATTATTTAGGAGTGTTTTAATTTATAGAAAAGTGAACGATTGATATTTCATATATTAATGTTTCAAAGATCTTTTTTTTATC
>JAAXXA010000679.1 GCA_013334735.1 Bacteroidota bacterium | reverse complement strand
CTGCATGCTCGCCACCTGCTATTAAACCAATAACGGTATCTTCAACGCCAAAAGTAGGCGGGCATTCAGCAGCATCTATAATTCCAAGTCTGCCACTTGTGCCGGAACCAATATAAAATAAGCGCCCTCCCAAGTTAATTTTTTCGATAATAAGTTCAGCAAGTTTTTCAATTTGAGGAATAACTTTTTCTACGGCATTAGCAATTGTTTTATCTTCTTTGTTAATATTAATAAGGATTTCATGCAAGCTCATTTCATCAATATTGCTGTAATGGCTTTCTTTTTCGGTAGTAATCATTTATAATAGTATAAAGTTGTAAAGTTTGTAAAGTTATAAAGTTGAAAATTTATAAAATCGAATATTAATTTTAATATTTTATTTATGTTGCTGTGTGAGCAAATACATTTATCTTTTCACTATTGTTTCTTTTTTAACATTAGAAATAGTATCATTGGTTGTCGTGGTAATGCCATAATATTCTTTCAAACCGTTTTCGGTCATAACCCAATTTTTTCCTGAAAGATCTTTATCATAATCGGATACTTCCTGATTGTAATTTAACAAAGAAGAAGTTTCAGAACTTAAATATATTCCTTTCCACAAAGGTACTTTAATAATTATTCTCATTTTTTGATTTCTCCATTTTTCATTTTTTGAAAGAACATAAAATGGCGCGAGCACAAGAGCTGTATCGTTTTGAGAAAAATTATATTCAAGTTTTTTAATATTATTTTCCGCATCTTTTTTGTCATATCCTTTAGAACTGCATTCTAGCAACAACTGATAATTTTCATTTTCACTTCTTTTTATAATAAGTTCAGGAAGACCAAATCTCATTGTTTTATTGTTTTCGGAAATATAATTCCACTGCCCGATTGCGAACTTAGTTTCATTATCGGAAATAGATTTAATAATACTGTCATCCTGAATATAGACTTTCAGTATAGAATTTTGTGGTTGGTTCAATATATTTTTCTTTGTAATAATTGATTTATGAGAAAAAGAATTAAGTATGCTTAAACCAACTATTAAACATAGTACTAAGCCTGCAAACCAAAGAGTGAAAGAAGAAATTCCTACAATACGTTTTCTGAATTTAAGCCCGAATATAAGTTTTATTCCATTATACACAAGCATTATAAGAGGAATGCCCACAAACAATGCAAGCCCTATCATTGCTAATGTAATTTGTTGAGGAGATGAAATAAATAATTTCAAAAACACAGGAATTGAAAAATTTGATATTCCAATTGTAGAAATCCAAACAACGTCATTTGAAACTATAAAAGAAGTTATTAAGCCTGTAACCAGAAATATCCCGACAATAGTAAATACAACACCAACAAAAATTGCTACCGCCCTGATAAAATATTTTCCAACTATCAGTAGAAAATCTAAAAATTTTTCAGATGAAGTTTGTGTTTTATGAATATTTTTCGAATAAGTTTCTTTCGCTTCATTCTTCATATTTTTTAATCGTTTGCTTAATCCATCTATCTCTTCACGAATAGATTTTTCTATATTGGAGATATTAACCGACTCCCCCCGCATTTCAAGTTTTTCGGCTGTTGTAGAAGCTTGTGGAATGATAATCCAAAGTATTAAATATAAAAGAGGTCCTGAACCAAATACGAATAATGCAATAACAAAAGCAACTCTAATCCATATTGGATCAATGTTAAAATAAGCTCCTACCCCACCGCACACACCTCCAATAACCTTATTGTCGGGATCGCGATACAGCCTTTTTCGCGCTTCATGTTCCTTTGCAGTTTTCCTTTCATTTTTTTCATCAGTACCTTCTGCGCCAATCTGTTCAGGCTCGCCCATTACAGAAATAACTTCGTCAATATCCTGAATATTAATAACCTGTTTATGCTCTCCTATTTTGGTTTGTAACATTTCGGCTATTCTTGCTTCAATGTCAGCAATTATTTCATCGCGACCTTCGGAATTGATAAAACCTTTTTTAATTGAATCGATGTAATTGCTCAACTTTTCAAAAGCATCTTCATCAATATGGAATATAAAACCGCTAATATTTATATTTACTGTCTTTTTCATATTTTTTTTGAATTATGGGTTAAAATTAAAAAAATTTATGTTTCCGAATAAATTATTTTGTTTTGTGCTTGCAAGATTAGTCGTCATTGCGAGGAACGAAGCAATCTAATTATTGTTTGTCATTAGATTACTTGGTTGTTCCTTCTCGCAATGAAGTTTTGTAAGGACTTTCT
>JAAXXA010000678.1 GCA_013334735.1 Bacteroidota bacterium | reverse complement strand
ACAAGAAAAAAAACTTATATAAAAAGAAAACATATTAAAAAAATCAATAAAAATACTCAATCTCCTTATTATGATGAGAGTGAAGTAATGAGTTTAAAGCAAGTGTTGTTCTTAGGTGATCAATTAGAAGAAAGGATCAAAAATAGTAATAAAGATAATAATGTTGATTTTTTAAAATATTTATTTCAATTTATAAGTAATAATAAATATGAAAATAATTGACAATTCAAAAGGATTAAATAAATTAATTGTCGAATTTTCAGAAGATGTGCTTAATTGTCACGATAAAATCATAGCAATTAATATTGCATTGATAACAAAAGAAACCCCTCTCTATCAAATGCAGGGAGGGGTTGAGCTTTTAAAGTATCTTCGACTATCTGGATGTGAAAAGACTTGTATTATGTATTCGTGCCAATCGATAGATGAATTATTACAACAAAAGCCTCAAAATATTATTTTATTATCAAAAGGTGTATATGTACTTAACTCGACAGATTTTAATAAAATAACTTTGCCGAAAGAATTAGAAAAGGCGGACTTGTCGTTTGATCATTTATCTCCATATATAAGAGCAGATTTTGTGATGCCGGAACAAGGACGTCATGATTGGGCTAATTGGTGGGGAGCAAAAATAATTTATGATATATATTATGCGTTATATAATGCTGAGAATAATTACACAAATAAAATAAATGATGAACTAAAATCTATAGAAGTCAAAAAGGCTTTATATTTATTTGGAAATAATATAGAAAAAGATATTCAAAAATATTTGGAAAAAAAAGAAGTAAACAATAAAACAATTCGTGAAAATATTTCAGAAAAAATAAAATCTTTAAAGAAAAGAAAAATAAAAATATTATTTATAGATGATCATATAGAGGACGGCTGGGGAGATATCTTTGAAAAAATAATAACAGATAATGAAGTGGATTATAAAGAAAAAAATAATAATATAATAAAAATATCACCTATTGAAGGAGAAACAAAAATAAACATATATAACAGAATAGAGGAATATATAGATGATATGGATATGGTTATGCTTGATTTAAGAATTCTTCCTGATGATAATGATAGGAAATCGGTTGATGTAAAATTAATGACAGGATATTGGTTGTTGAAAAAAATAAGAGAAAAATATAAATCTATACCAGTTCTTATAATAACAGGATCTAATAAATCCTGGAGTTATGAGGAATTAGAAAAATCAGGCGCCACATCATATTGGGTAAAAGAAGGAATAGATGAAAAAAGAAATATTATTGAATCTATAAATAATTTCAATTTTCTAATTGAGATAATTGAAAAGCAGACATCATTGATATATGACTTCATAGTTGAGTATGAAAAATCAATAAGAAAATTAAATAATATATATAATAATTGGTGGTTAGAGGTTAATTGGTGTGATATGATTGGAATAAACAGTAGTAGTATAATAAAAATAAAAGACAAAAAAAATATTAATTTAACAAATACAACTGTTTCAGAAAATGAAAAAAAAGAGATTTATAAAATATTAAGTGAAGTATTGTCGATTATGATTGATTATGCTAATAAAGTAAAAATAAAATGTAATATACAAAAAAGCCATGAGTGGATATATCTCTCATCTATCATATCAAGATTATCTATTATTATCGAGAATGTTCACGGTAGTGTAAAAATAAAAGGTTCTTGGGAGTACGATGTTACAGCAAATGATATGGGCTCATCACCTGATGATAAATTTTATCAAAATGACAGCAGAAAGGATTATTTGGCACAGTTTATGTATAAACTTAGAAATAAAGCGGCACATAAAAAGTATGTAGTTGAGTTTACAGATGTAAATTGTATAATAACATTTACAGTATTATTAATTGTTTGGTTATATGGTAAAAATAACCAATGTCTTATTGTGAAATATAAAAATAAATATGATTTTGATGATGATTACGATCAATTTGATGGTGATCCTAATAAGTGGAATGAATTCATGAAGAAATTTATAGAAAAAAATAATAATATAATTAGTTCGGCAGTTGATTTGTTTCCAAAAACCTGTCACTTAATATTCAAAGAAGAAATAATAAATAAATTAAATAAATCACATGTAGAAACTCAGAAAAAAGAAATAGATGATTTAAAAAAAGAAGAAAATAAGCAGGTACATAAAAAGCCAGTAAGTGAAAGAAGAAATATTCTTGAAAATAAAAATTGTACTATTGCAAACGAAGATGAATTATCCAAA
>JAAXXA010000677.1 GCA_013334735.1 Bacteroidota bacterium | reverse complement strand
AAGATGTTTCTACCAGACTTTTTATTATTTTTCTTAATGTTTTTATGTCGTTTACAAAATTGTAAGTAGTCAAAAGATTTCTGGTTTGCGCTACAATAACAGCGAAATTAAAAAGGTATTCCATATCCATTTCTGAATATTTTAATCCTTCTTTTTTATTTAATATTAATGTATCTTTTATTATAGTTGTAAGTGTTGTAAACTTATTAAGTAAAGCAACAGAATTATTTTCGACCGGTTCAAAAAATGGCAATATTGGTGTATCTTTCAGATGTAAACAGATTTCATCGTAAGTAAGAAATATCCGGTTTGATTTTTTTATATATTCCTGCAATTTAAAAACGCATGATCTATTTTTATCATTTATTTCAAACATCCTTAAAATAGAGGAGTTCAAGAGATTAATAATATCTTTAAAATAAAATTTAACAACAATATTTGAACTATATTTTAATGAATTTTCATGTAATAAAAATAAATTCGTAAAAAGGTTATAAACAGAGGAGTTTGTAAGCGGATACCCCATAGTTATATTTATATGCTTTATGTTTTCAGGTATTGCATAAAGCATAGGAATAAGCAAATTTTCATCAGCCAGAACAAGGGCGGTATTTTCGGAATTTGCAATTTTTTCATCTATTTCAGAAAGTATTTGACCGGCTAACTCTGTTTGCCCTATTTTTAAAGGTACTCCGGTAATTGTAATATTTTTTTCACCTTTTCCAAGATTATCTTCGAGCCAGTTAAATTCCTTAAGATCCCATTCTTTCCTGTATTTTCGGATAAATAATCCTGCTTCCTGAATTTCGTTATCAACATAATATTTTTCCGCATCCCAGAATATTTCTGCTTTTCCGGCTTTTAATAATGATTTTATAATTTTTTCTTCCGATGCAGTAAGCGCATTGAATCCGGCAAATATTACACATTTATAATTTGTTGTATTGGCGTATTCATCAATATTACCGGCAGCTTTTTTATTAATAAGTCCGGGATAAGCTGTATTTTTTTTTAATAAAAGCTCAACAAAATCTTTATAATAATTACTAAGAGAATTATAAAATTTTAAATAAAATTTTTCGTGATCAGTAAGAGGCTCGCCTTCCAGATTCCAAAGGCTCATAGCTTTTGTTTCATTCAAATATTTAAAGAGTCCTTCCGTATCAGCAAGGTTAAGGTCGGCATCGTTGTAGTCGTTTAGCAGAACCGAAGCCCAGTTAATAAATTCGTTAAATGGTTGCGCTTTTTCACCTTCTTTATTTTTATAAATACTATAAAAATCAAATATCAGATTAACAGGATCGGCAACCTTTATACCGGTGATATGACAAGCAAAATCTTCAACTGAAAAAACAGAAGGTGCCCATATTACTTTCTGCATTTTTTGCGATATATACTTTTTAATATACAATCCTGCACGACGATTAGGCAGCACTATACAAATATTAGCTAAGTCTTCGCTGTATTTATTGCAAATATGTTCTGTTACTTTTTTAAGAAAGGTCATTTGTGAGTTTAAAGTTTGTAATACATCGACTGCGCTTAGTAAGAGAGTTATAAAGTAAAAATGCTATGATTATAGGCAACAAATTTTTGTGATTGAATCAAATTCTTTTTCTCAGTGATTCTCTTTGTCTTCTTAGTGTTCGCAGCGGCAGACTCTGTGTTTATAATAATTTTAACACAGAGTTCACGGAGGATTTTCACAGAGTTACACAGAAATATTTTCATCAAATATTATTACTTTTTTTGATAAGTTTTATTGAATCAAGTTTATAATATTTTGCAGCGCTTTGATTAACCCAATATTGTGCATTTTCAGTAATATCAATAAAATGAATGCTTGTTGGAACATTAATTAAAACTGGCACTTCAGCAGTTTTTTTATTTTGTTTTTTTGCATCGTCAATAATAATTTTTCTTTGATTCATTTCGTTGTTATAACCTTTGGCATTAACAAACAAATCGTAAGTAACATGAAAAATATTTCCATCACAAATTATTTCTTTTCCGGGTTCTTTGGTAAAAGATGTTACCACGAGAATAAATGCAGCTCCGGCAAGCAATTTTATCATATATGAAGGCGCTTCGGGCATTATATTTTTGCTTCTTAAAAAAATATAATTATGCAAAACAGAAACATTGTAAAACCATAAAAAAACAAAAATCAATGCCACCGAATTATGAATTCTTAATGCAGGGCTGAGTCCCGTGCTTAGCACTATTGGAAAGAAAAGACT
>JAAXXA010000676.1 GCA_013334735.1 Bacteroidota bacterium | reverse complement strand
CGCAAAGTTGCTAAAGCACTAAGGTACACTAAGTTGTTGCGGATATACTTTTATCTTTTTCTTTGTGATGCTTAGTGTCTTTGAGCCTTAGTGGCTATATTTTAAACTTTTAAAATTTCAACCCTTGATTCGCATTATTCATTATTAAAATACATTTTACGCCCAATTCTGTTTATTCTAAACAATAGAATTGATGCAAAACTTTAACTATCTTATTAACAAGGAACTTTTAAATAAATATTTCATTAACAATAAAAATTATTATTTTTGGGGCAGAAAAATTATGTAAGAAAGAATAATTTTATATCATAAATCTAAAATCACAAATCTAAAATAAAAGTAATGGCAATATTAGTTTACACCGAAAACTGGGATGGAAAGTTTAAAAAACTTTCGTTTGAACTTATTTCTTATGCAGTGGAGCTGTCAAAAATGCTTAACACCTCTGTAACTGCATTATCAATAGGTAATATAGAGAATGAAGAACTCCTGAAACTTGGAAATTATGGCGCTGCAAAAATTATTACTGTTTCCGACAGCAAATGGCAGTCGTTGGATAATCAGGCTTATACTTCAGCAATAGCTATTGCTGCGGCAAAAGAAAATGCTTCAGTTATACTTTTTGCGCATAATAATGCTGGGAAAGCCATTGCCCCCAGACTTTCAGCAAAACTAAAAGCCGGACTTGTTACTGGAGTTGCAGCTATTCCATCTAATATTAATCCTTTCACAATTACTAAAAAAGCATATACCGCCAAAGCCTTTGCAAACATAGTTATCAAAACACCGGTAAGAATTTTAACCCTTATGCAGAATGCTTTTGGAGTTGTTGAAATGCCCACCAGTCCTGTAATAGAAAATTTTACATCCGATATAAATATTCCCGATTTTAAGACTCAGGTTACAGAAGTAAACAAAGTAAAAGGAAAAATTCTTTTAACTGATGCCGAAATTGTTGTATCGGGAGGAAGAGGGATGAAAGGACCCGAAAACTGGGGTTTGATTGAAGAACTGGCGCAATTGCTTGGTGCTGCTACTGCTTGCTCTCGCCCGGTTTCCGACGAAGGATGGCGTCCTCACGATGAACATACAGGACAAACAGGAAAAATAATTGCCCCTAACCTGTATTTGGCATTTGGAATATCAGGAGCTATACAACATTTGGGAGGTATAAGTTCTTCAAAATTTATTGTTGCTGTTAACAAAGACCCTGATGCTCCTATCTTCGAAGCTGCTGACTATGGCATTGTTGGTGATGCAATGAAAGTGTTACCCGAATTGATCGCATCTGTTAAGGAATTAAAAGCAGGTTGATATAGTGGTTTTAATTAAAATCCCTATCTCTAAGCTTACCAGGTAATTACACACTGTCCATGGGCTCCGGAGCCACAACTGTATGCTCCTCCACCACCGCCACCGCCGCCGGGAACCGTTCCTGTTTGCCCATCACCATAGCAACATACGCATCCCTGTCCGCCAACTCCGCCTCCTGATCCTCCCGCATTGCCTCCATTGGCTCCTGAACCACTACAACCTGAAGCTCCACCGGTAGCTCCATTTTGATTAGTTGTAGCCGAGCTTGAACCACCGATTCCTCCGGCAGATAATGTTCCGCCTACTCCACCTGTTGCGCTAATCAGAGCTCCAAATGATGTTGTGCCTCCTGTTGCTCCTCTGCCGCCTCCTGCACCTATAGTTATGATATATTGTGTCCCCGCTATTACAGAAAATGTTTGAGTACCATACCCGCCGCCGCCACCACCACCACCTGGTCCCTGACCTGATGGATATTGTCCTCCTCCTCCTCCTCCCCATACTTTTATGGTTATAGAATTAACATTTGCGGGTATTGTCCAGTTTAATGGACTACCTGTATAGTTAAGTGTTAATGTTGTTGGAGATGCTGTTGCTCCAAATGTAAAATTCATTGAAGATGTGGCAGTACAACCTTTGTTATCTGTTACTGTTACAGTGTAAGTTGCGCTACTGTTGGAGCATAGAGGCAGAGGGTTTACAATTGTAGAAGAACCTGATATTCCTGCCGAGGGACCCCATGAATATGTATATGGAGTTGTTCCTCCCGAACCTGTAACAGGCCCAATTGTAGTGGCGTTCGGACATATTGAAGTATTTACATTTGACCCTGCATTGGCTATAAGAGTGGTTACTGTTACTGCAAGACTACTTGCGCTTCCTAGCCCGCAACCATTGCTGGCAGCCACGCTTATATTGCCCGAAATT
>JAAXXA010000124.1 GCA_013334735.1 Bacteroidota bacterium | reverse complement strand
CGATCTATAATGTTTATTTAGAAATTCTCTGGAGGCTTCACTAATTGATGTGAATTCAGCAACTTTTTCTTCCGAAATTGCCTGTTTAAGGTTGTTCAAAAAATCCTGCCTGTATTTTCTCAAACCTATAAGGCTTGGAGGTTCTTCATCGAGAATAACTTCGCTTTTTTTAGTTTCATTATCCCTTTGAATTGGGTTTTTCATCGCTTCAGATTTTATATAGTATTTTTAATAAAATTTACTGCAATACTAATTTTTTTTTTAATTCATAATGATACTTTTTTAGAAAACTTATTAAGAACTTATTAACCAAAATTGGATAAAAAAAAATTTTAAAATTAAGGAAAAAATAATATTAAATTTGTTTTATTTAACCTGCTAAAGTGATTGTCCTTATTGTGTTTAATACAGTTTTAAATCTTTTCTGATTTGCTTGTTAATTTTATATTTTTATGCAATTATAATTTTGCGTAATCTGATAAAAGGATAAAGTCGGTAAAAAAATTATATCAGATTATAACTTAAAATCGCAAAGAATAAAAAAACTTGAACTTTGTATGAATTTCCGAAATTATTCTTTATACCTATTAGCTTTCAAAATTATCATTTCAAAAGCATTTTTTTGAAATGATTTTGAAAGGCTATCGGCATTTACCAATGTAATCGTTTTAATCTGACTGATGTCAGGCAAGTTTCGATTGCATCTTTTAGAACGAACATTGGTATTAGTTTTTAAAATAATTGAACACGATAATGCAACCTGATTTCAAAAATCATTGTACTTTTACTCCAATGATTATAGATATTAATATTGAAGAATATTTAGAGTTAAAGGTCGAAATTCCCTTAATTGATGTGCGTTCTCCATCCGAATTTTCGAAAGGACATATACCCGAAGCTACAAATATCCCTATCTTTTCTGATGATGAAAGGGCGCATATAGGTACTATATTTACTAAGCAATCTAAGGAAAACGCACTTGTCCTCGGATATAAATATGCTAATTCTAAACTTACTTATTTTATTGCAAAATCTCTTGAAACTGCGCCACAAAAAAAAGTCGCTCTATACTGCTGGCGAGGGGGAATGAGAAGTCATAAATTTGCCGAACTACTGGACTTAAATGGTTTTACTGAAATATATGTGATACGTAAAGGTTACAAAGCTTTCCGAAATCATGCGCTTGATTCTTTCAATAAAAATGTCCGATTAAACATTATTGGCGGTTATACGGGGAGCGGGAAAACCCATATCTTAAATATATTAAAATCATCAGGACTGCAAATTATCGATCTGGAAGCAATTGCTAATCATAAAGGTTCTGTATTTGGTGGGATTGGCGCTAAAAGACAACCTACAACCGAACAGTTTGAAAACAATTTATTCCGGCAATGGAAAAAATTAGATTTTTCCAGAACTATATGGATCGAAGATGAAAGTTTTAGTATCGGATCTGTTAATATGCCACTTGCTCTTTATAAAAAAATAATCACAAGTCCTGTTATTTTTATGGATATTCCTAAAGAAGAAAGAGCATATTATTTGGTTTCGGAATATTCGGGTTGTGAAACAAATTCAATGATAACTGCAATAAAAAAATTATCAAAAAGGCTTGGCGATCTTAATACACGAAAAGCGATAGAACATTTTGAAAATGCAAAATATTTTGAAGTTGCCATGATTTTGCTAAACTATTACGACAAATCATACAAGGAAGGACTTTCATTGCGCGAAAAGGAAAAAGTATTTACTATAAAACTTCCGACAACTAA
The DNA here is from genome assembly GCA_013334735.1 of Bacteroidota bacterium. Classification (GTDB taxonomy): domain Bacteria; phylum Bacteroidota; class Bacteroidia; order Bacteroidales; family CG2-30-32-10; genus JAAXXA01. The sequence continues at coordinate 5,893 of JAAXXA010000124.1, read as the reverse complement.
TCACCTGCGGAATGCTAAAATAATAAGCGAATTTGCCAAAACTGGAAATTATTATTGATGCAAGACTTTCTCGGTTTAGGAAAAAATTCATGACAACTTATTTATAAACTCAAGGCACTCTAATCCGCCTATGGCGGACTTATTTTTTACTTAAATTTACTTTACTGATAAACTCTTTAAACACTTCCGTCCCTTTGTTTAAATTATCAATAGAAATACGTTCATTGGTATTGTGAACGCTTTGCATTGCTTCTAAAGAAAAAACGGCAGGGATAATACCATAAACATCAATATTTTTATTACGGAAGTAATTATTGTCGGTAGTTGCAGGGAATAAAATTGGCAAAACTTCGCTGTTTTTATAATTATTTTTAAGGCATAAACTAAATATATCAAAAAACTTATCTTGTTTTGAAGGAAGAGCATCGGGACTTTTGGAAAGAACTGTTATTTTAACTTTTGGACCAAGTGTATTTTTAAGTTTTCTTAAAAATTTAGCAGAATCGGTGCCCGGAAGCAAACGACAATCAATTATTGCCTCGGCTTTATCGGCAATCTGGTTATATGCTGATTTGGGATTTGAAATATTGGTAATGGCAAAAGTATTATAAACCAAGGTGTTTAAAGGCTCTCCTTCATTGAATTTATTTTTTACAAAGGGCCAAAAAATACCCCAGTTAATATGACTAACAACAAAACCTTTAATTCCTCCTTCCATTTTCCCCAATTTTTTGAACATACTGAGCAATAATTTATCAAAAACTAAATAACGTTTAGCTTCCATTAATTTGATAAGCGCTTTAATAAGCTTTTTGTTAGCATATAAATCGGATGGCGCTGCGCTATGACCAAAAGATTCGGAATGAACTTCTAATTTAATCAAAAGAGAACTTTTTTCGGATAAGGAAATACCGAAAATTATTTTTTCGGGATTTGAAGAAACAGCATTAATAATACCTGAACCTCCTTCACCGAAAACAACTGAAGGATTTAGTTCCGTTAAAAAATTTTCAGTAATATAACCTGCGCCATTAGCGGAGTTTGTTTCTTCACCTGAAACAGAAAGAAAAGTAATGTTATAAGGTAAATTATTATATTTTGCTGAATCAATAAAGGAAATAATTGCTGCAAGTTGCATTACAGCAAGCCCTTTGCAATCAATAGCACCTCTGCCCCATATTTCGTTATTTATTATAGCTCCTGAGAAAGGAGGATATTTCCAAACGGCCGAATCTCCTGCAGGAATAACATCAATATGATTGATGAAAACTATATTAGGCTTTTTAGAATTTAAAGGATACAATGAAGCCGAAAAATTATACATTGAATCTTTTTCGGAAAACACTTTTACATGAAGCCCTTTATCCATGCAATATTTTGAAAGAAAGCGTCCTGCTTCACCTTCATTGCCTTTTATCGATTTGATTTTTAAATAATCGGAAAGCAATTGGGAAGGGTTAGTGGGGTTTTGTTTATCAACAGGTCTTTGCGCAAAAATTTGAGGGGATAGAAAAACATTTAATCCAAGTAGGACAAAGAAGGGTAGGAGCTGTCGTTTAAAATTAAAATTCATAAGTATGCTTGTAATTTATTTATTGCTTGTTCGTAATGTCAGCTATTTTTTAAATAATTAATTTAAGAACTAGGATCATTCGCAATTATTTTTATTTTAAATGTGTTTACTTCGACAAGCATAGTGCCTCGCATTAAAACGCTTCGCTATGTAACGATTTATGAATTAATTACGATTGTTAATTACTAATTACGATACCCGTAATTGTTAATTCGTAATTCGTAATTGATTAGTTACTTCTAAAATCATATTCGCCATGGCTGAACATTATACATTACATACGGACTCTATTTAGTTATAGGTTCCGCGCTGCAAGGAATTGTAAAATAAAAAACAGAACCTTTTCCTTCTTCACTTTCAGCCCATATTTCTCCATCATTTTTTTCTACAAACTCTTTACAAAGGAGCAATCCTAAACCTGTGCTTGGTTCGCCTTCGGTACCGGGGCGACGATTTTTTGAGCTTATACTGAAAATATTGCCCAACATTTCTTTATCCATCCCTGTACCAGTATCTTTAACTGAAATTACAGCTATTTTATTTTCGTTACATTTTGCTGAAATGGATACTTTGCCTCTTTTAGGTGTAAACTTTATCGCATTTGAAGACAAATTGCGAATAATTGTTTGAAGCATATTCGTATCTGCAAAAATTTTCATTTCATTTTGAATTTCAACATCCACCACTATTGCTTTATCCCTTGCTGTTTCAATAATTGTTTTCATGCATTCATTTACTATGTTCTTTAAATTTAGTATTTGAGGTTTGAATGCGATTTGTCCTCGCTGCATTTGCGCCCATTCGAGTAAGTTCTCAAGTAAATTGTAAATGTTTTGCGCTGAATTGCCCAAATTTAATGATATGTCCCTTTTTTTGTCAGGAGTTAAAAATTGATAATCTTCCTCCATCATTTTAGTTAACGTCATAAATCCTCCTAATGGACCGCGAAGATCGTGAGCAATAATGGATAATAATTTATCTTTTTCGGCATTTATCCGTTGTAATTCTTGGTTCTGCAAGCAAATTTTCAGATGGGTTGCCACTCTGGCTTTCACTTCTTCTGCCTGAAAGGGTTTGGTTATGTAATCAACCCCTCCTAATTTCAATGCTTTAACAATATAATCGCTGTCGTTTAAAGCGCTAATAAAGATGATAGGTATATCGCTTAAATTTGGGATCTTTTTTAACTGCCGGCAATCTTCGTATCCATCCATATCAGGCATCATAATATCAAGAATAATTAAATCAGGTTTCTCTTTTCCTGCAACTTGTAATGCCATCATTCCATTTAGAACGGGGCGTACTTTGTAACCTTCATCTCTAAGAATATCTCCCAATACTTTAAGATTGGATAGTATGTCATCAACAATTAAAATATTGGGGACATTTTGGCTTAAAAAATTATCAGTTTTCATTATTCCACTATTTTTTTATTTAATATATTTTGTAAATGATCATAGTCGTAATTCTTAGCAAGAAACATTAAATGTTCAGCTAATTCTGACTTATCGGGATCAATCTTTTTAATGTATTTTATTAACAGGTCTATGTCTGCAACAGCAACAGCATCCTTCATTTGTAATATCAAACTATTTGATAATTTAAGAATATCGTTTGTAATATCCTCGTTGTCATTTATAGATTTGTTTTTTTGTAAACGCGTTTGTTCCTCGTAAATGTATTTTATACCAAGAACTTTTTCAATAGTACAAAACAAATCGTTTTCCCGAAAAGGTTTACGGATATATCCTTGTATATCCATTGATTCAATAATTTTTCGTTCTTCTTCAAACGAACTTGCAGTTAATGCTATTATTGGTGTTTTAGCTCCTTTCTCGGTCAATTTAATAAGACGGATAGCTTCATAGCCATCCATAACAGGCATGCGCAAGTCCATTAAAATAAGATCAGGATTACATTCTTTAAATTTCATAATTGCATCTTTTCCGTCAACTGCTTCACTTGTTTCAAACCCCACCAATTTTAAAAGAGTTACCACAACTTTAAGGTTTTCTTTTTTATCGTCAACAACCAATATCCGATAAGCTTTTTGTCCTTTTTCCAAGTAAAGAATACGCCTTGTAGTATTTGCTCCGATGGCTTGAGCTTTCCCTTCTTTTATTTTTACATAAAAAGTAAATACCGATCCTTTATCAATTTGGCTTGATACAGTAATGCTGCCCCCCATTAATATAGCTAATTCACGACTTAGAACAAGCCCTAAACCTGTTCCGCTCCCTTTTGAAATTCCGGAACTTGTTTGTACGAACGATTTAAAGAGGTTTCCTATTTCATTCTCTGCAATACCGCAACCTGAATCCTGTATTTCCACAACTAAATGGTTTGTGTTTTCATCGATTTTATCAACACGGATACGAACTGCAACGCCACCTTGTGAAGTGAATTTTATCGCGTTTTCAATCAGATTTACAAATATCCGGCGTAATTTACTTTTATCAACAATTATATAACGCGGAAGATTGTTTGCTGTTTCAAAAATTAATTGAAGATGTTTGGATTGCGCGCGTTCTTTGAAAATCATCTGAATGTCTTCAATAAAAGAATTCAAATCAACTGTCGAAGTGTTCACAACCACGCGTCCTGCTTCAACTTTCGATAATTCCAGAATGTCATTAATTAATGTTAAAAGATGTTCGCCGGCGCTAATAATTGAAAGATTATATTCCTTTTGTAAATCTGTTAAAAGTTTATCGCGATTCATAAGCTGCGAAAAACCAATAATCGCGTTCAATGGCGTTCTGATTTCGTGCGACATATTTGCAAGGAACATACTTTTCGACCTGTTTGCCATTTCCGCCTGCGCAGCCATTTCATTGGCTTTTATGGTAACAGATTCAAGGTAAGTATTTGTTTCGCGCAACTTGGTTTCCGCTTTCTTCCTGTTTTTAACATTTACTAATATGTTAGCAAAAAGTTGAAGCAAGGCTATTTCTCCTTCAGCATATTGATGGATGTTATTTAATGAAACGAACCCGATAAAACCAATACAATCATCCCCCGACATCATAGGAATGCTTAGGATACTTCTTGCTCCCTGAAATTCTAAAAATTTATTCACCCAACCTTCAGGTAAAGCCAGTACATCATCAAAATATACAATGTTCCCATTCCGATGCGAGTTTACCATATTCGGAATAATTTTTAAAGGTACTTCTTGAATCTTTTCAATTAAAGGGGCAACATCAGTTTTACACCATTCATATTCACATGATAAGATTTGTTTGATAAAGTCGTAGTTGAATAAATAACTCCTGTCAGCAGAAACAAATTCACCTATTTCTTTAAGGGAATCATTTATTCTATATTTAACTTGCTCTAATGAGATATTGATATAACGAGAAGCCATGTCCATTAAAATTGTTTGCATCTTTGTTTGTTGTAACAATGCCTCTTCTGCCTTTTTACGTTCGGTAATATCCCTGGCGGTGCCTTCAAAACCAATTACCGTTCCTGTCTTTTCCCGTATTGGTACAGAGCTTGAAGTGTGCCAATACCAAGTTCCGTTTGAATGTTGGACACGATATTCTATACCATCTTGCCTTTGTCCGGTTTTTATAACTTTTTGCAGCCATTTAAAACACGCCTGAACATCATCAGGATGTACAAACATCTGAAATGATTTTCCGGTAACTTCTGATATTGGGTGCCCCAACAATTTTGTCCAAGCAGATGAAACAAAAGTAAAAATTCCATTTATATCTAATGTATATATAATATCGTGGCTGTTCTCAATCAATAAACGGTGCTTTTCTTCGCTTTCCTTCAGAGCTTCATTTACTGATTTGCGATGTAAGGCTGCCGAACTTTGATTTATAAAAGTATTAATGATGTCCTCGTTTTCTATTGTTTCATCTTTTCGCAGGAAAAAAGCAGCACTTCCATATAATTCCTCGCCAAAAGAAAGCCCCATTACATAGATATTCTCAATATTCAGCAATTTTTCAATTAAGTGAGAGATTGAAGGTGGGATTTTTTTACCGGATAATTCATGAAATCCACCCTTTATCTGAATGTTTTTTTTATCCAGCAAATCTTTAAGAGCATTATTATCTGGTTCCATTGTAAAGCCTTCAACTTTTTGCCCCAACAACTTAGTGATACGTGTATTAATTGTTTTATCTGCATAAAATGATTCACATGTTAAAGTATTGGTCTTTTTTTTATATGAACTAACAATAACGTATTTTGCTCCGGTTAAGTTTTTTAGTGTATCTCTAATGTATTCATAAATATTTTCATTGGACGATGCCGAAACATATTTTATAGCTGCTTGCGAAAGAACATTAATATTTGCTACAT
>JAAXXA010000123.1 GCA_013334735.1 Bacteroidota bacterium | reverse complement strand
TAACAAACAATTGTTTATGAAGATATATTAAGGGGAAAAATGAATTTAAAACTTTTAAACACAATTCATATAATCCTTTTAGCATTAGTAATAATGTAATTAATGTTATATTTGAAGACAGATCAGGTATTTTATGGATAGGCACCTACAAAGGATTGAACAGGTATGATCCCAAAACCAATAAATTCATTACATTTAAACACATACCTAATAATCATCAAAGCCTTAGCAGTAATCGTGTTTTTGGTATTTTTGAAGATTCTGAAGGTGTATTGTGGATTGGAACTATGGGCGGTGGGCTTAATAGATTTGATAGAAAAACCGGTCTTTTTAAACATTATACCGAAAAAGACGGTCTTGCAAATAATATGGTGTATTGCATTTTGGAAGATAATGCCGGAAATCTTTGGATGACTACTAATAATGGCATTTCTAAATTTAATGTTAAAACAGAAACATTTGTTAACTACGATATTAAAGACGGTGTGCAAAGTAGCGAGTTTAACCAAAACGCCGCGCTGAAAACAAAAAATGGACTTTTTTTCCTTGGCGGAATGAATGGATTTAATGCTTTCGATCCTCTTAAAATAGTTCAGAATCATTTTGTACCACCTGTTGTTATTACAAGTTTTAAAAAATTCAATGAAGTTCAAAAAAATGAAATTGACAACAACGATACAATTTTTCTTGAATACAACGAAAACTTTTTTTCTTTTGAATTTTCCTCTCTTGATTTTTCAAATCCCATTAAAAACAGCTTTGCATACAAACTTGAAAATTTCGATAAAGATTGGATATTTTGTGATGCTAACAGGCGATTTGCCGAATATACAAAAGTAAGTCCCGGAATTTACGTTTTCCATGTTAAAGGTACTAACAGCGATGGCTTATGGAATAAAAAAGGTATGTCAGTTGTTGTTATCATTTCTCCTCCTTGGTGGGCAACATGGTCGTTCAGAATATCCTTTTCTTTATTTCTGATATTTATTCTTTGGTATGTTATACGTTTGCGTTTTATGCAAATTCGTAAAAAACATGAAATCGAAAAAAAGGTACTCGAAATTGAAAAACAATTATTCGACCTTGAACAAAAATCATTGCGTTTGCAAATGAATCCGCATTTTATTTTTAATTCTCTTAATTCAATTCAAAGTTTTATTGTTAATAATGATTCTGATAAAGCCATTCATTATCTCGCTAAATTTGCTCAGTTAATGAGGCTTATTCTCTCTAATTCCAGCGAACCTTTTGTCCCCATTAAAGATGAATTAAAAGCGCTCACTTACTATATGGAGATTGAAAATCTCAGGTTTGGTAATAAATTCGAATATTCAATAAAAATTGACCCCGAAATTGACGACGACTTTATTGGAATCCCGCCTATGGTTATTCAACCTTATGTCGAAAATGCTATTCTGCATGGAATAATTCATAAAAAAGGAAAAGGAAAAATATCAATCAGTTTTACTATGCAAGATGAATCTTTGATTTGTCATGTCGAAGACGATGGGGTAGGTAGAGAAAAATCCGCCGAATTAAAAGCAAATTCCGGATTGAAGCACAAATCAAAAGGAATGATAATAACAAAAGAAAGACTGGAAATTTTAAATAAACAGGTTAAAGGAAGAATTTCTGTTAATGTTATGGATTTAAAAAATAAAGATGGTTTTCCCGTTGGAACCAAAGTCGAAATAATTATTCCTTTTAAAGAAATATAATTAAATGAGTACTTAAAGTGAGCTAAAGTTTGGAATGCCTAAACTAATTAGTGCTGTTTGCAATGTCGTCATTGCGAACGCAGTGAAGCAATCTCATTATTGATAGTCAGAAGATTGCTTCGTCGTACCTCCTCGCAATGACGATATGTGTCAGGCACTAATTATAAAATCTCAACTTTAGGCACTTCAAACTTCTATATATTTAAAATAAATTACAGATATTTGCATTATCAACTCAAAAACTAACTAAAATGATAAAAGCTATTATTATCGACGATGAAAAAACTTCCCGCGATACTTTATCCGGTTTACTTCGCCGCTATTGCAAAAATGTTGAAATAATTGCAGAAGCCGATGGCTATTTTTCAGGAATTGAGGTATTAAAAAAATACAAACCTGATGTAATTTTTCTGGATATTCAAATGCCTGATGGCAGTGGTTTAAAACTACTCGAAGATATTGAAAATATTACATTTGAAGTTATTTTTGCTACAGCCTTCGATCAATTTGCCATAAAAGCCATTAAATATAGCGCCCTCGATTACCTGCTTAAACCAATAAATCCTGAAGACCTCATTAATTCTATCGAAAAGTTAGAAAAAAAATTGCAAAAAGGACTGGACAATACAAGCATGAAATTCCTTCTAAGTACAATTAAAAATCCTAATTACAGTACTCAAAAGAAAATAGCCCTTTCAACATCCGAAGGGATACACATTATTGATATTGATAATATTATCAGATGCCAATCAGATGATTATTATACAAGGTTTTTCCTTAAAGATGGTAAAGTGATCATGGTTTCAAAAACATTGAAAGAAAATGAAGAATTGTTAAGCGATTATAATTTTATCCGACCTCACAAATCACACCTCATCAATCTTAAATATGTTAAAAGTTACATGAGAGTAGATGGTGGATGTATCATAATGACTGATGGTAGCAACATTCCGGTTTCAAGAAGAAAAAGAGAACAAATCCTCGATATTATTAACCATTTATAATAAAATAAGTGCCTAAAGTTTGGAGTACCTAAAGTGCCTAAAGTTGAGACTTGATAAGTACTCAAGGCACTCCAAACTCAAGGCACTTTAGGCACTTATTATTTATTTAAGCTACCTACTGATTACCGAATACCGATTACCGAAACCGTTTACCAATTATTAATCTCCCCAAAGTCTTATTTTTTTTTACCGTTATCTTTTTATAAGTTACCGAAAACTTATTTTTGATTTTTTTTTCAACCTTTATCACTAATTTTAGCTGCTTTAAAAAAAAAATATAAAATAAAAAGCTTAGTATTTAGAATGTTATAAATACTTTTAAATACTAAAATGAAAAAATTTGGATTATAGATTTATTTATTTTTAACTTTACCGCCTTTTAGAATTATAAGTTATATTACATAAAATAATTGATATGCTACGTAAACTATTCATTTTCACTGCAATTGTCTTAATATCTAATTCGCTGATACTCGCCCAGTCGGGAACGCTTAAAGGAAAAATTACAGATAAAGACACTAAAGAAGCAATTCCTTTTGCCAGTATTATTATTGAAGCCGGAGGAAAACAATATGGCGGTGTAAACACCGATTTTGATGGAAATTATACTATTAAACCTATACCTACAGGTAAGTACGATGTAAAAGCCGTTTACGTTGGCTTTAAACCTATTCAGATTACTGATGTTGTTATCAACTCTGATAAAATAACTTTCCTTGATGTTGCTATGGAACAAACTGTTCAAACTCTTAAAACATTTGAAGTAAAAGAGTACGAAGTCCCTCTTATTTCTAAAGACCAGACTCAAACAGGTGGTACCATGACATCCGAAGAAATGTCCAAAATGCCGGGGCGTTCAGCTTCTTCTGTTGCCGTTACTGTTGGCGGGGTATATCAGGACGAAAGTGGATCGGTTGGTATCAGAGGGCAAAGAACCGAAGGCACAAGTACATATATTGATGGAGTTAGAGTACGCGGTTCGCAAAGTTTACCCCAATCCGCTATCGAAGAAGTAACGGTTGTTACAGGTGGTCTTCCCGCTCAATATGGCGATGCTACAGGAGGTATTGTTAACATCACAACTAAAGGTCCATCGCGTGAATTTGGCGCCGGTGTTGAACTTGTTTCATCTCAGTTTCTTGATGCTTTTGGATATAATTTATTTGGATTTAATGTACAAGGTCCTTTGATTATGGGAAAAGATACCAATTCCGAATCTTCTCTCCTTGGTTATTTTATCTCAGGTGAATTATCAAGAGATAAGGATTACGACCCTTCAAGTATTGGTACTTGGAAAGTAAACGATGATCTTCTTAGTAAACTCGAAAAAGAACCATTACGCCCTTCGGGTACAGGTTTTGGTTCTTACCTGAATTCCGAATTTATTACCAAAAGTGATTTGGAAAAAATGAAAGCTAAACAAAACTCCCTTAATCAGGGAATTAATCTTTCAGGAAAAATAGACGTTAAAACTACTAATACAACCAACCTTACTTTTGGCGGATCTCTGGATTATTCGAATTACAGAGCATGGCAGTATGGATATTCATTGTTAAATAACAAAAACAATCCCATGGTTACTAGCAACTCATGGCGTGTTTTTGGCAGATTTACTCAACGTTTCCCGGCTGAAAAAGACAGTAAATCGTTAATAAAAAATGTGTATTATTCCATTCAGGCCGACTACTCGAAAGATTACAGCCTAGTTCAAGATGCCGATCATAAAGATAATTTGTTTGATTATGGATACGTGGGAAAATTTAAAACATATAAAATCAAAGCTTATGAATATGGTTCCGATACCACTTTAGGATATAATAATATTATGGTTCAAAATGGATTTCAGGACACTTTATTTAGTTTTGAAAAATCGGATATTAACCCCGATCTTTCTAACTATACACAACAATATTATGATATGTATCCCGAATCACGTTATCACATGAACAAAGAGGGAGTTCAGGCAGGTAGCGGTGGTTACGCTTTATTAAATGGAGAACAGCCTGATGCTATTTATAATCTTTGGGCTAATACAGGAACTAAATATGATGCATATCAGGTATCAAACGCTTCCCAGATTGGTATCAATGCTAATGGTTCTGCCGATATTAAAAATCATGCTATTCAGTTTGGTTTACAATATGAACAGCGCATTGACAGGTATTACGGTTATTCTCCTGTTGAATTATGGACACGCATGCGCCAGTTAACCAATAAACACATTGAGCAGCTTGACAGAACTAATCCACATCAGGTATTAGATGCTAACGGTGTTTTTCAGGATACTGTTAATTATGACAGATTACTCGACCTTGGATCGCAATCTTTCTTTGATTACAACCTACGAAATAAACTTAATCTGAACCCTAGCGGTCTTGATTGGATTGATATTGATAATTTGGAACCTTCTACTTTTTCAATAGATATGTTCAGCGCTGATGAATTACTTAATGATGGCAGAAGCCTTGTAGGTTATTATGGTTACGATTATAAAGGTAATAAACTGAAAAATAAACCTTCATTTGAAGACTTTTTTACTGCCAAAGATGAGTATGGAAATTATAAACGTGAAATCGGCGCTTTTGAACCAATATATATGTCGGGTTATATTCAGGATAAATTTTCTTTTAATGACCTTATTTTTAATATAGGCGTTCGTGTTGACCGTTACGATGCAAACCAAAAAGTTCTAAAAGACCCATTTTCATTGTATGAAACGAAAACCGTTGCCGAAGTTTCCACTTTAGGTGGTAATGCAATTTCTCATCCTACAAGCGTTGGTTCTGATTACGTGGTTTATGTTAATGATTTGAAAAATCCTACTGCTGTTAAAGGTTACAGAAATGGCAGCACCTGGTATAATGCTGAAGGTACTGTAATTTCTGACCCCGCCGCTTTAGAAACACCTTCAGGTATTGCTCCATGCCTTGTGGATCCTAATAGCACCGAAATAAAAGCAAGCGCTTTTACTGACTATACGCCTCAAACTAACATTATGCCGCGTATTTCGTTTTCTTTCCCTATTTCTGATGTGGCATTGTTTTTTGCTCATTATGATGTGCTTACAAAAAGACCAACAGAAGGTACGCGTTTCGACCCGACAGATTATTTGTTTATACAAAACGTAAATAATATTATTAGTAATCCAAATCTGTTACCCGAAAAAACAATTGACTACGAATTAGGTTTCCAGCAAAAAATTTCTAATTCTTCATCTCTTAAATTTTCCGCGTACTATCGTGAATTAAGAAACCTTGTACAAATTTATAAATTTGTTGAAGCTTATCCGCGTTCTTATACCTCTTATAATAATATTGATTTTGGTACAGTTAAAGGAGCTACTGTTTCTTACGATTTAAGACGTACTACCAATGTTTGGCTTAAAGCAAGTTATACTCTTCAATTTGCAGATGGTACGGGATCTTCAGCTACTTCAGGTCTTAACCTTGTTAATTCAGGTCAGCCGAATTTACGTACAACTATTCCTCTCGATTTCGACAGTCGCCATGTTATTAACTGTGTGGTTGATTATCGTTATTCCGAAGGAAAGAAATACAACGGACCTGTTTGGACAAGAAAAATAAAAGGTACCGATAAAGTTAAAACCATAGCTTTATTGCAGAATACAGGTATTAATTTTACTGTTTCAGGAATTTCCGGAACTCCTTATTCCAAATCAAGTAAAGTTGTTGCTTCTGCTTTAGGTTCAAGTAACGTGGTTCTGCAAGGTTCAATTAATGGTTCAAGAAAGCCATGGCAGTTTAAAATTGATGCAAGGATTGATAAAGATGTTCTACTTCAGTTTGGTAAAAAAGATTCTAAAAAAAGAAAAGAAGCATACCTTAATATATATTTGCAAGTGCTTAACGTGCTGAATACAAAAAATATTACTTATGTATATGCTGCCACCGGTAACGCCAATGACGACGGGTATCTGGCTGCTGCCGAATACCAGTCTGCTATTAACGCTCAGATAAATCCTCAATCATATAGAGATCTGTACTCGTTAATTGTTAACAACCCCAATAATTACAGTTTACCCAGAAGACTTCGTTTGGGAGTTTCATTAAGTTTTTAAGAAAAGATTAGAATTAGAATTTGAAAAATAAAAAATACAGAATTATGAAAAATGATATTCGACTGATTTTATTGATTGGAATTAGCTTGTTTGCCGCAAAATTTGTTGATGCCGAAAAGTATCGCGGTAAAGTCGGCAACAAACACACTCAGAATACGAACAGAGTTGTTGCCGAAGTGTGTTCTCCTGCAACAGGAAATACCGATATTAATATTAATAATGTCAGAACGCGTATAAACACCGGCGGTGATATGTGGTGGGATTTAATAGATATCTCAAGATATGAAGTTCCTAAAGGTTCAGGTAAAACTGCAATGTTTTCCGCTGCTCTTTGGATTGGTGGTGTGGATGCTAACGGACAACTTAAAGTGGCAGCTTTGCGTTACCGCCAACAGGGTAACGATTATTGGCCAGGTCCTCTTTCTACTGATGGTACGGCTTCCATTGATGCTGCTACCTGCCAGCAGTATGATAAACATTTTGTTATTACTAGGAAAGAAGTAGATGAATTTTTGTCTCATTGCGATCCTATTACAGGGGTGTTTATTCCTTCTCCTGAATATCAGATACCTCTGGCTATTACTAATTGGCCTTGGAATGGAGAAGCCGCTAAAAAACAAAGTTATTACTTGGCTCCTTTTTTCGATAGAGGCGGTGATGGTGTTTATGAACCTAGTGATGGTGACTATCCTTATTATGATGTAAGCAACTCTTTATGTCCTTCCAGCCCTGATAATATTGGGCTGCCTTCCAAACCTACAATGGGATCTGATCCTGATTATGGTCATGTATCCGAAAATCATGGGATTCTTGTAGATCAGGTGTTAAAAGGTGACCAAACATTATGGTGGGTTTTTAATGATAAAGGTA
>JAAXXA010000675.1 GCA_013334735.1 Bacteroidota bacterium | reverse complement strand
AAATAGATCTATTCCTTAAATACCCTTATGATGTTCAGTCGGAATTACTAAAAAAACTATTAAATTCTGCTCGAGATACAGAATGGGGAAAAAAATATGATTATAAAAGTATTGCAAATTATGATGAATATAAAAAGAGAGTGCCTGTTAGTGATTATCAAAAGCTGAAACCTTATATAAACAGATTAAGAAAGGGTGAGCAAAACATTTTGTGGCATTCGGATATTAAATGGTTTGCAAAATCATCAGGAACAACTTCTGATAAAAGCAAATTTATACCGGTAAGCTCCGAAGCCTTGGAGGAATGTCACTTCAAGGGAGGTAAGGATTTGATTTCAATTTATTGCAACAACAATCCCGACACTATAATGTTTGATGGTAAAAACCTGGCGTTGGGAGGAAGTCATCAGATAAACGACATAAATAATTCAAGCTATTATGGCGACCTGTCAGCTATAATTATTCAGAATCTGCCATGGTGGGCAGAATTTATGAGAACACCTAATTTATCGATTGCGCTGATGGATGAATGGGAAGGGAAAATTGAAAAAATGGCAGAAATGACCATAAAAGAAGATGTAACGAGTATTTCAGGAGTTCCGTCTTGGGCTTTACTTTTATTAAAACGAATTATTGAGAAAACAGGAAAATCATGTATCAGTGAAGTATGGCCAAACCTAGAGCTTTTTACACATGGGGGCGTAAGTTTCACTCCATACCGGGAGCAATTTAAAAAATTAATAGGCTCTGATAAGATGAAATATTTGGAAACTTATACAGCTTCTGAAGGATTTTTCGGGATTCAAGACAGGAATAATTCTAACGATATGTTGTTAATGCTTGATTACGGGATATTTTACGAGTTCATTCCTTCTGAAGATTTTGATAAAGAAGAACCCAAAACTATTTCGCTGAATCAAGTGGAACTTAATAAGAATTATGCTCTTGTAATATCCACTAACGCGGGCTTATGGCGATATAAAATCGGAGATACAGTAATGTTTACATCATTGAATCCTCACAGAATAAAAGTAACAGGAAGAACAGTAAGCTTTATTAATGCTTTTGGTGAAGAACTGATAATTGATAATGCAGAAAAAGCTCTTGAAATAGCTTGCGAAAAATCAGGTTCATTAGTAAGAGAATATACTGCTGCGCCTGTATATTTTAATGATAACGACAGCGCAGCTCATGAATGGCTTATTGAATTTGAAACAGAACCGGCAAATTTGAAATACTTTACCGAAATTCTTGACAATGCACTTAAATCATTAAACTCCGATTATGAAGCTAAACGCTATCAGAATATGATATTAAGAACGCCAATTGTAAAAATTGTTCCTCACGATACATTTTTTAAATGGTTGAAACACAAAAAAAAGCTAGGAGGACAAAATAAAGTGCCACGCTTGGCAAATGACAGACGCTATGTGGATGAAATTTTAGAAATGCTGTAATGAAAAAAAACTTTTTTATACTTTTTTTATTTTTTGCTTGCATAGCTTTTAAATCAAGTGATTACACACTTATTAAAACTATAAATTATCAAGCATCATACATTACAACAGATAATCTGGGAAACCTTTATACTCTTTCAGGGAATGAATTAAGAAAATACGATTCGAATGGCAATCTTTTAAAAACCTTTAGCGATAAGGCTCACGGGAACATTTCGTTCGTTGATGTTTCCAATCCTCTTAAAATTTTGCTTTATTACCATGACTTTCGTTTGATTTTATTTTTGGATAACATGCTCAGCATTTGCGGAGATCCATTATCATTAGACAATATGAATATCATCCAAGGTTCACTGGTATGCAATTCTTATGAGAATGGATTGTGGATTTACGACCAACAAGATTTTCAATTAATCAGATTTGATAAAAACCGAAAAATGTCCAATCAAAGCGGGAATATTGCACAACTCACAGGAGTTGAAATAAAACCAGAATATATGTTTGAAACAGGAAATATGGTTTATTTGAACGATACTGCTAATGGTATATTTGTGTTCGATAAATATGGCACATATTCCAAGACCTTACCTTTTAAAGGCATTAACAATTTTCAAATCATAAGCGATAACATTATTTATATGTCAGGAGCAATGTTAATAAAGTATAATCTTAAAACATTAGAGCAGACAAAGATAAATTTACCAAAAGATAATGCATCATTAGCGCTGATTGAAAAAGACAGATTGTTTATAAGTGATGCTTTTTCTGTTTACATTTATTCTGTAAAA
>JAAXXA010000674.1 GCA_013334735.1 Bacteroidota bacterium | reverse complement strand
TGAAGAAGTATTCACAGATTAATTAATCATATACCTTAAATTAAACATTCCAAACAGTTCGGTATAGTTTTTATCAGGGGGGAAGTTACTGTTCTCATTATACGCGGAGTATCCTGTCTGTAAAAATATAGTCGTATTTTTAAAAATATTGTATTGTATATTCACATTAAAATTATTTCTTTCAGATTTATTAACGTTAATAGTAGGTTTGGTAAGTGTTTGGTTTACTCCCGTAGTTATTTTTATATTGTTTTTTTTATTGGAATATCCGATTTGAAAACCATACATATTTCTTGAATCCAAGCACAGTGAATCGTTTTGGAAAAGAGATCGGTCTGATAATAATGCTACACTTATTCTGTTTGGAAAGGTTTCGCAAAAGTAAAAGTTTATCATATCGAATAAGTTTTTCGTCTTTTCAGGAATCATTGTTTTAATTTTATTATGCGAATAATATATATTGCAGGCATGTTCAAATTTCCCTGTTTTTTTATTATAATTTGCGCCAATCATGTAATTTTCAGTTAGCATATTCAGAACTTTATCATCTCCATACTTAGGCAATCCGATTCTGTTGATCAGATTGTATGTAAACATTATATTAGGCAAATTTTTATGAGGTGAAAATACCAATTTTCCACCCGGTGTATGAGTATATCTTGTCGTGCTTTGATCATCGGAAAGGTTATCGTTAGAATAATTATAATTGAGAGAAATATTTATTTTCTTTTTCCAAAAAGTAAACTGATCTGCCACGCTTATATTGTTTTTATCATTTACAAGCAACGGATTTCCAAAAGAGTAATAGCTGCTCCCAACTCTATAGTAATTTACAGAAAAACGTTGTTTAAGAATTTTTAATTTGCTATTCACAAATAATGCGACTGTAGGACAAGGCCAGGTATAAAAGTGGTAAGATGTTGAAGTGGAATTCAGAATAATAATATTTTTATAATATGCAGGGTCGAATTTTAGTTCAACATTATAAAGGTCTTCAATTTCTTTTTGTGACGATACACCGCTTCTGATATCCAAAGTAGTCATGCTTAAAGCAATTCCCGCATCCAGATTAAATTTGTCGGATTGTGTTTTTAATTCATGTCCAACGCCTACAACAAGATTTTGTGATACGGGTCCTCCATAATTTATTGAATTTTGAACATCGGACGATTTGAGATAAGTAATATAAGTCCTGGATCTTTTATCATTTTCTGTTATTACATAATTAACTGCAGTAACCATTCTTTTATATGTTCCGTTGATATTGAATGATGAATCTGCCTGCATATTGGCAGGCGGAAGCCCCATATAAATATTGTAATACCCTATGCTTCCTTCAATAGCTTTGTTGATAACTCCATGTACAACTTGAATTGCAAATCTGTTACCGATGGAAAGATCGGCGGAAACACCAAAAATGTTTTGCCCGTTAAGAATCAATTTATTGTAATATGGGCAAATATTACCGGTAGCAATTTTTATTCTTGGTAATTGAAAACCAATCATAAACCTGTCCCTTGGCTGTATCGTTCCGCTTTCGTGGTTAGTTAAAAATAGCCGCAGAGGTATTTTTATTTTCTTATATTCTATATTTCCTGAAATATCTGCAAGATTGTCTAAACGGGGATCGGTTCTGTATGTTGAGCCGTTACCCGATATTTCTTTGATTTTTGAATACAAATTTATTGAACCTTTGAATTTAATACTATCTTTCCGTGCACAACCGTATTTAGATATAATATCTTTTTTTTCTTCTTTCCTTTTCAAAACAACAAATGCCCACTTCTTAGCAATTTCCTTATCATCGTGAGTTGTGAATATTACAAAAATTGTATGTATTCCCGGCTTTAGCTTATCCACATAAAGCGCTGATACAAAATTGTCGCTTATCTTCGTAGAATAGGACAGATCTATTCCTTCGTCAAGAAGAACATCTATGCTTTTTGCATTTTTTAAAATATTTTTGCAAACAATAAAAAGTTCTCCGTTTTTAACGGTGTCATGAGGGCGCGGGCTTATAATATCAAAATCCTGAGCTTTCGAAAAAGTAACGAAAAATAAAAAAAACAAGATAATACAAAAAAAAATCTTCATAAAAAATAGTTGCTATTTAGGTATAAAGGAATAAGGTATAAAGGTATAAGGTATAAAGGTACAGTGTTAAAAATTTTGATATTTTTTAAGGTATTATTTTTCATAAAAACAACTTCAATGTTATAAGAATCTTTTTAATCAATGTTATATTTCTTT
>JAAXXA010000122.1 GCA_013334735.1 Bacteroidota bacterium | reverse complement strand
CCACCTGTTGTTCCTACTGGTGTGATAACACCATTGGTTGAAGGTGTTTTTATAGCATAAGCCAACATGTCACAAGACTTATTTTTAGCAATTTTTACTTTAACCTGATAAGTTTTGGAAAAGTTGGTACAGCTTTAGAAGATGATGACATGATTGAGTATGCTAGGATAGATTTAGATAATGGTTATATTGGCATCGGAATAACAACACCTTCCGAGCAATTGCAAATAACTAAAAATTTTCGTTTACCTGCAACAACAGGTTCAACTGTGGGAGTTATTCGTAGCGATACGAGTAGGTATATTCACAACTACGGAACTGATAACTTCTTTGCAGGTGTTAATGCAGGAAATTTTACAATGTCTGGTGATGGTAGAAATGTTGGCGTAGGAGTTAATGCGCTTAAAGCCAACACCACAGGTATTGGCAATACTGCCAGCGGATTTAATACGCTTCAAGCCAACACTACAGGAAGCGGTAATATTGCTAATGGTTATTATTCACTTTATGCTAATACCACTGGCGGATATAATATAGCAATTGGATCTGGTGCACTGATAAATAATATCTCAGGAAGCGGAAATACCGCTATTGGAGCCGGTGCACTTGAAAATTATTATGAACAAAGCTATAACACAGCTTTGGGTTATAATGCGGGTGATAACGATGGGGCATGTACCTATAGTACTTTTATAGGTGTACATGCAAATGCTTATGATAGCTATGTTTTAACTAACGCAACTGCTATTGGCTATGGTGCAATAGTTGATGCCAGCAATAAAGTGGTAATTGGAAATACCAGTGTAGGTTGGATTGGCGGGCAAGTTAGTTGGTCAACATTATCCGACAGCCGTTTTAAATTTAATGTTACAGAAGATGTGAAAGGTTTAGAATTTATTAAAAAACTACGCCCCGTTACTTACCAGATGGATACTAAAAAAGCTGATGATTTTCTTATAAAAAACATGCCGGACAGTATTAAACTCAAACATCAACAGGGGATGGACTTTACTCCATCAACAGCAATAGTTCGCTCCGGATTTATCGCGCAGGAAGTAGAGCTGGCAGCAAACGAAATTGGATACAAATCTTCAATCGTAAGCAAACCGGACGATGCAGAGAAAAACACGTATAGTTTGAGATACGCAGAGCTTGTAGTACCTCTCGTTAAAGCCGTTCAGGAATTAAGTAAAAACTTTGATGATTTAAAAATTAATCAGGAACAAAAGAATAACTCGCATGCAGTTGGATTGCCTGAATATCCTGATAATGCCGCAGCGATAAGCGCAGGACTGGCAGTAGGAGATTTCTATAGAACAGGTGATTTACTAAAAGTCGTTCATTAATTTAATAAGGAATAAGTGAAAAGTGAACAGTGAACAGTGAAAAAGCAGTTGGCAATTCGCAGTCGGCAAGCGACAGTGATAACTCGTAATTCGTAATTGATAATTCGTAATTGATTAAAACGTAATTGATAAATTAATAACCCGTAATTCGTAATTGATAATTCGTAATTAAACAATACATCATGAAAAAACACATTTTAATAAAACTCGCGTCCCTCACGGCATTCATTATCCTGACTGCCAATTTCACTTTTGCGCAAAACGATTACATAAGCACCTTAACAGGCAAAAATCTGGTTATTAAGACCAATGATACCGCCCGTATGATAATTACTACCGGTGGCTACGTGGGAATAGGAACAGCGAATCCTAAACAAAAATTATCAGTGAATGGTTCAGCAAGCATAGCTGATAGTTTGTATCTGAGTAAAAAAATGTTAGGAACATCAGACAGTATTTTGCTCATGGAGAATAACATTGTAAAATATAAATTACTATCACCGATAACCGGTCCCACAGGTCCAACCGGCGCACAGGGAGAGGCAGGCTTAACAGGCGCTACCGGCATTATGGGAGCAACCGGAGCGAATGGAGAGACCGGAAATACAGGCGCTACGGGAGCAACAGGATTTTTAGGAAGCGGCGCTGTAAGCGGAAATACTCCTTATTGGAATGGTTCGCAATGGATTTTAAATTCTTCTAATATTTACAACGACGGCGTTAACGTGGGTATAGGCAAAAGCAATCCAACGGAAAAAGTGGATATAAACGGTAATCTTAAAATAAGCGGAACAACCACAACCACTTCGCTTAGCTCAACAACAGGTACTTTTAACACTATAGAAACAGGCAGTGTTTATACAAATACATTTTCAGCAACTACTATGTCCTCCAAAAATGTTTACGCGGATAGCGTGATGTATTTACAAAGTAATTATATGCCCGGCGGTAACCCGAGACATACCGTAATCAATGCTAATAATGCAGGAAACCTTGGTGTTGGAACAACAACCCCAAAGCAAAAACTTCAGGTAAATGGTAGTGTTTCCATATATTCTCCCACCACAGCCGGTAGTAGCTCTACCGAAAGAGCATCTTTGTTTTTCGGGCTGGAACAATCAACTTTAAATTCCGCAGCTGCAGAGCGTGGAGAATGGGGAATACAATATTTGGGTGGCGATAATAACAGCAGTGGAGTAGGAGGATTAAATTTTTGGAAACCTAACGGTAGCACAGGAACTACGGGCGATAATTTACTATTTCTTCAGGATAACGGGAATGTAGGGATTGGAACGGCTAATGCTACGGAAAAACTGACTGTAGGTGGTAATCTTTCGGTTATAGGAAATATAAAAGGAGATCATTTTCAAACACGTACGATAGAGAGTGATACTATAACAGTAGATCGAATTATGGCAAAAGATAGTATAATCAAACTTGGAAATCATTCAATTTGGGTGTACCAAAATAATAACAGATTAATTGGAAAAATAATTAAGACATTTAATGTTAATGGTGTACCTTATTGTACTATAAATACAAGTGGAATTTGTATTGGAGAAAACACATTTGCAACAGGACCAAATTCCTTTGCAGCAGGTTCATTAGTTAAAGCCAATGCAGATAATTCAATTATTATTGGCAATGGAGTTGATAATTATTTCCAAAATAGTATTTCTCATTCATTAATGGTTGGATTTAATAGTGATATCCCAACGCTAACTGTTAGAGCTGCTTCTGGAGTTGGAACTATCGGAAAAGTTGGAATAGGAACAACAGATCCCGAACAAAGTTTACAAGTTGATAAGGGAAATATTTTAGTAAGGGGGACAAATAATTATGGAAGTCCGGGAGATGAAGCTGCAATGTACTTTGGAGATGTTAATCATTATATTAAAAGCATAAATGGTAGTGGTTTAAGAATTGGTACTTTTGGCGCTGTAGATGCAATTTCTATCCAACAGAGTTCTGGAAATGTTGGAATAGGAACAACCAATCCTGGTAATTACAAATTAGCTGTTGAAGGCTCTGTTGCTGCAAGAAGTTTTAAAGTAACATTAGGAAATTTTTATGATTATGTTTTTGAAAAAGATTATCAACTGATAACTCTTGATAGCGTTGAAACATTTATTACTAAGAATAAGCATTTACCTGATATTCCATGCCAGAAAGAAGTAATTACAAACGGTTTGGACATTGGCGAATTCAACTCCTTATTATTAAAGAAAATCGAAGAACTAACTTTATATATAATTGACCAAAACAAAAGAATAGAAACACTCGAAAATAAAATAAAATGAAAAATAAAATATTGATATTATTTTTTATAGTGTCACTCATAAATGCAAAAGCGCAAGATACTTTAGCTATAAAAGAAAAAAATCATAAATTCTTGTATGGAATATATATAGGCGCATTTTATTCGCCAAAAATAACAGGTAAAGGTATTTTTGATAATCAAAAAAAGTTATGTTATAGTTTTGCTGGAGGAGTATTATGTAAAATAAATGATAAATTGTTTGTTAAGGTCAATATGGGATACTCAAAATTTAACTATCATTTTCATTATTCATTTAATGATTATGAAGATACTGTTATTTATAGCATAAAAAACATACGTTTAAATATTGGAGCTTATTTAATTTATAATTTTATTAATAAAAAGAAATTCGCTATACACTCGCAATTAGGTAGTAATTTATTATATGGAAGCCTTAATGACATACATATAGACAAAATGAACCATTATCCTCCAACTATGCCAAAACAAGGAGGATCACCTTATAATTATTCTCTTGAATTCGGTATTGGGTTTAATTATTATATTAAAAAAAATAATATAATAATTTTAAATTGTATTTATGATAGCTATATTTTAAAAAATTATTTACTACCTCTTTATGATGACTCGTATATCAATAAAAGTGTTATAACTTTAAATTTATCATACTATTTTAATTTCTAAAAATATGAAAAAATATGTATTTCTAATTGGTTTATTTCTTATTAATATCTACATTTTGAAAGGACAAAGCAATGTTAATCTTATTCCCAATTGGAGTTTTGAAGAAGGGCAAGATGGAAAAAATCCACGATGTAATTCTTATTATTCAGTGGGTTCATATAATTGCGGATTAAATGATGATCTTGTTGGTTGGCAAATCGCAAAAAAAGATTGTAACTGTTGGTGCAATGGTGGTCTCAAACGTGGTTGTCCATCACCTGATTGGATAGACAAAAACACTTGTATTATAGATAAAGACGCATCTTTTATTCCAGTAAACCCACCATCTGATAGATTTGTATGGATGGGTAGTATAGGGACTGATTATCATGAAGGTATTAGGACCTCCATTTCACATAAATTTATAGCCAATCAGACATATACAATAAGATTAAAATTAGCTAGATTTGGACCTTATTGCAAATTAAGTGTTCATTTATCAAAATTCAGCGCATGTTGGAATGCAGACGGTGGTAATATAAAACAAAAATTTGTTGCACAGTTTGAGATGGATGAAAACTATACGGAAGAATTTTTTTATTCTTTTCAGAAAACATTTACTGTTGATAGCGACAAAGGAAATGAAATGGATAATATAATTTTTGAATTAGAAGATGGTTTTATTGCTATTGACGAAGTAGAATTGTATGAGCAAGGCTGCAATGAAAGTTTGTATATAGAAAACAAAACATATACTATGAATGAAGCCCCTTATGAAGCAAGCCCATACATAGTAGCAGGCTACGATGTTGCAAGTCCGCCTTATGGTTCAGGGATTGTTATAGTAAAAAATGGAGCTGATGTAACATATAAAGCAGGACAGGAAGTTGTTTTAGAACCGGGTTTTGAAGTAGAATATGGTGGCGAATTTGAAGCGTTTATAGCTCCGTGTTGTCCATATATGCCAACAGTAAATGCAGGCACCGATGCAGAAGCATGTGATGGTTCCTCAATTAAATTAGGTATTGCGGGAGATTATTCCTCGCAATATTCATGGACAGCAGATCCTACATCTGCTATTTCTTATTTGTCATCGACAAATATTTCAAATCCTGTGTTTACCCCCCCTGCAAACGGATGTGGCACTATTAATTATACACTTGCTGTTAAAAGTGTATGTGGCACAACAGGCACCGATCATATTGAAATTAAATATGGAAATAACGTGACCACACCTATTTTAACAGCAAGCATTACAAGTAATGAAGATGATTGCTATCTCTCAATGAGTATAGGAGGTTTAAATAATTGTACAGATAAAGTTTTCATTGAGATTTGGAACTGGGCATTATCAAGCAAAATATATTCTTATGAATTGAATTCAGGCAGCGATTTTGAATGCTGCAATTTTGACTGGACTATGCCAGATTACATTACAAAATGTAATAATTACAAAGTTAAAGTTTACTCAAAGAATATTTGTGATTCTCAATTTTCAAATGTAGTTGTTTTAGATTGGATAAGAAATTCTGTAATTACAATTGTTCAAGCTCCGAATGTTTTTACACCTAATAATGATGGATATAATGATCAATTCTGCTTTATAGTAAATGGAGCAGAAGCTTATACTATTCAAATATGGGATCCAAATATACAGGCATATGCATGTAATTCATCGGGGAGTGGAAGTGAAAATTTCTGTGTTTGGGATGGTTTTTACAATGGGTTTTTATGTCCTGACGGAGTATATTATTATGTGGCAACATTTAGTAATGCCTGTCAGAATGAGGTTCAAATAAGCGGAATTGTATATTTACTAGCTAATTCGAAAAAAATCGCAAATGATAACCAATATAATACCCAAGCAGATAGCTTGAAACTTATTAGCCCTCTTCAGAAAACTAATATGGAGCGCAATGAATCAAATATATTCTTAAATATTATTCCCAACCCGAATAATGGCAATATGCAGGTAGCTTACGAGATTCCAGATAATACAACTGGCACCTTTGAATTGTACGATATTATAGGAAAAAAACTTTTAAGTTATCCTCTTTACGAAGGAAATAACACATTTAATATTTCAGCGAATACACTTGAAAATGGTATTTACTTTTATCATGCAATTGCCGGTAATAAACTCATTGGAGCGGATAAGATTGTAATAATAAAATAAAAATAGAACAATCAATCATACTTTGCATGGAATAAATGTAACATTAATATAAAAGATGGCAGTCCGCCTATGGCGGAGCAATCAACAGTCAACAAAGACTGCCAACTTAAAAATGCGAAATTTTATTTCTTTGTAGTATAAAAACTGTTTTAAATTTTTCCCATGAATACTAAACATAATTCATAACTCAAAACTCAAACACCCATGAAAAAAACCTTACTTTTCCTAATCGTATTATTCCTCACGAACGGAATAAGAACATATTCCCAGTGCGCCATAGAAGCGGGAGATAATAAAACTATTATTTGCGGAGGCTCAGTACAATTAGACGCGCAACCCAAATGGGTAATTACAAGCAGCAGCGTAAGCGCATTGTTAAATTCAGTTTATTATACCACCACCGATACCGGTTATGCAGTAGGAAACGGGGGAGCAATACTTAAAACAAGCAATGCAGGAAGCAGCTGGATATGGCTGTCAAGCATAACAACTAATAATTTGAATTCCGTTTATTTTACTGATAAAAATACCGGTTATGCCGTAGGCGAAAATGGCTATATCACTAAAACAAGCAATGCAGGAACAACATGGACAGCATTAATAAGCGGAACAAGCAACATATTAAATTCAGTTAAATTTACCAACGATAGCACCGCTTACGCAGTCGGACAAAACGGGATAATACTTAAAACAATAAATTACGGAACAACATGGACAGCGCAAACAACAACTGTTTATTTAAGTTCCGTTTATTTTATTGACACAGATACCGGCTACGCAGTTGGCGCAAACGGCAGGATAATAAAAACTACAGATGCAGGAACCAACTGGACAATACTAACAAGCGGAGTAATTTATTCATTAAGATCAGTTTATTTCACAGACAGTATTACAGGCTACGCTGTTGGAGTAAACGGGCTGATACTTAAAACAACAAATGCAGGTACAACATGGACACAGCAAACAAGCGGCACCACTAATTATTTTACTTCAGTTCATTTTATAAATACCGATACAGCTTATGCAGTAGGATATGGCGGGCTACTTCTTAAAACAATAGATGCCGGAACCACCTGGGCAGCATTAACAAGTGGAACAAGCAAAACCTTACGTTCCGTTTATTTTACCGATGCCAATAATGGTTATGCAGCAGGCGATTCAGTAACGGTAATTATAAAGTTATCGCAACCCGTTTCTTATGCATGGACACCATCTACAGGTTTGGATACAAAGATCGGAAG
>JAAXXA010000673.1 GCA_013334735.1 Bacteroidota bacterium | reverse complement strand
ATACAAGGCATTTCAATGTCCATCAACACTATGTCGATTTTTTTGTTTTCAAGGATGGTAAGTAGTTCCACTCCATTCGAAGCGCCAAAAACTGATTTTATTTGTGGCATTTTTGAGAGGACTATTTTTAGTCCTTCACGAAAAACATCGTGATCCTCGGCTATGACAATATTTTTTGCTTCTGCTTCCATTTCTTTTTTGATTGCGAAACAAAAGTATAGAGTCTTATATTCAAGAATACGAGTATAAAGTCCTGATTTTTGTCAGTACTTAAAAGAAAAATATTTTATAGAACCGGTAATTTTACGCAATTAGGTTTTCCTTAATACGCAATTATACCAATTGTATTTATAAAATAGTCTAATGCTATTTTATAAATTTACAATGGTTAATACCGACCTGTCCCGGCATGTAGGCGATACACAATAAATTTAGTACATTTTTTCGGACTATTATATATTGGTAAGGGACACTAAATTGTATTGATATAATTTTATTATTCTTTGTGAACTTAGCGAAACTTCCGCCAATGGCGGAGCACGAATACCATTAAAATAATACAATTAATGAGCGAAATGGGCTTTACGTGCAAACACTAATTACGGCACTATAAATTAACTAATTTGTTCTTGATAGCATACGACAAGAGATGTATTGTGCTTTTGCAATCCGTTTTAGCTATCATATTTGATTTGTGCCCCACAACAGTACGCTCGCTTATAAAAAGCTTATCGGCAATTTCTTTGTTACTTAAACCTTCCAATAAAAGACCAAGTATTTCTATTTCTCTTTTTGTAAATATTATATCCTCGGGTGTATCGTTCTTTTCTTTGTGCACAACCTTTTTGGTGAAAAAATCCCACAGCTCTTCCGAATAATAATTATTTCCTTTTGATACAGTTTCAATTGCTCTTTCTAATGTGGTTTTATTAATATTTTTCAGCAAAAACCCTTTAACACCGGCATCTATCATGCTTTCCACATATTCCTCATTATTGAACATGGTTAAAGCTATTATTTTTACATCAGGATATTGTTTTAAAATTTCCTTTGTCGCCTCAATACCATTAAGCACGGGCATTTCAATATCCATAAAAACTATATCAACATCTTTGATATTGAAAATTTCCAAAAATTCTTTTCCATTAGAAGCCTCTGCAACTACTTTTACATTTTTTATTTTGTTGATAATCATTTTTAATCCGTTACGAAATATTTCGTGATCGTCAACAATCATTATTCTTAACTTATCTTCCATACAATTTTATTTTTGAAAGTTCTGTTTTAATTTTTCGTTGCCCCTTTGGTATTTCGATGGACATTTGAACAACATTTCGCTTGCAATAAACACACTATCATTCATTTTGCCTGTTACTACCACCTGATCGAGTTTTGCAAAATCGTTTGGTTTATTACCATAATATATCACTTTGCATTCATTTTTTTTGTTATCGGTTAAAAAAAATGAAAGGGATAAATTTGTGAGTGTGGAATCGTATTTTATTTCTTTATTTTTATCAAGTTTTCCTATTATCTGGAAAGTTTGGGTTTTATTGTTTTTTGCAGTAGCAAAATCAGAATAAGTGCTCGAATTATGAAGCGTTCCAATAACTACAGCTATGGAGGCAAATATTATCAACAATAAAATTATATGTGAACGTTTCATTTTTTTTCTTCCTGCAATTTTGGTTTTTGCGCGTTCTCAATTTTACTTATCCTTTTATCTAAAGTAATCAAATAAAAAGCTATACCTGCAAAAATTAGAAGCAGCACTATTGCTACTATATGAATATCTTTTATTTCCATTTTTTATTGTAAATAGGATTCAAATATCATTTATTTTAACTTCTTTATTCTTATTCGCAGTGATGTAATCCACCATGCAAGCAAAGTCCAGCCGATAATAGCAGGATAAAAAACTATTCTTAATCTATAATCGAGAGTAAAAACAGGCATTACACTTCCTTTTTCGTCACCCGGATGTAATGAACCATCTGATAATTTTGGTAAAACAAGAATAAACAAAATCAAAATAAAAAAAGCCAAGATGTTATAAATTGCCGAAATGCGGGCTTTTTTGCTCTTGTCGTCAATAGAATTACGTAATACAAAATACGCTAGATATGTTATTATACCAATAGCGGCGCCATTGAGTTTTGGATCGTTAACCCACCATTCGCCCCATGCAAATTTTGCCCATATCATTCCGGTAACAATTCCTAATATTCCAAACAAAACAGATCGGAAGAGCA
>JAAXXA010000672.1 GCA_013334735.1 Bacteroidota bacterium | reverse complement strand
GGTTGCCAGATAGTAGATCAAACGGAACAGCTTGCAATAAACAGGTTGAAAGAGTTGTTTGGAGCGGAATATGCTAATGTGCAACCTCATTCAGGCGCTCAGGCAAATATGGCTGTTTTTCTTGCATGTCTGAAACCAGGAGATACTTTCATGGGATTAAATCTTTCTCATGGCGGACACTTATCGCATGGTTCTCCTGTAAATTTTTCAGGTTTGGTTTATAATGCCATTTCTTATGGTGTAGAAGAAGAAACAGGTCTTGTTAATTATGACAAAATGGAAGAATTGGCAATTAAAGAAAAACCAAAATTAATATTAGCCGGAGCCTCTGCATATTCACGTGACTGGGATTACAAACGTATGCGTGAAATTGCTGATAAAATAGGCGCTGTATTAATGGCTGATATTGCTCATCCTGCCGGACTTATTTCTAAAAAATTATTAAACGACCCTATTCCATATTGCCACATTATTACATCTACTACTCACAAAACATTACGTGGACCTAGAGGAGGTATAATTATGATAGGCAAAGATTTTGAAAATCCATGGGGTTTAAAAACACCAAAAGGCGAAACTAAATTGATGTCAGCGCTTATTGATTCTGCCGTATTCCCCGGAGTTCAGGGCGGACCTCTTGAACATGTGATAGCTTCTAAAGCTGTTGCTTTTGGCGAAGCTTTAACTGAAGATTACAAAGAATATGCAATTCAGGTGAAAAAAAATGCAAGCGTAATGTCGAAATGCTTTGTTGACAAAGGTTATAAAGTAATAAGCGGAGGGACTGACAATCACCTTATGTTAATTGACCTACGCACAAAGTTCCCTGAAATTACAGGAAAAGTGGTTGAAAACACTTTGGTAAGAGCTGATATTACTGTAAATAAAAATATGGTTCCTTTTGATAGCCGGTCACCTTTTACCACATCCGGTTTAAGAGTTGGAACACCTGCAATTACTACACGTGGTTTAAAAGAAAATCATATTCCTCAAATTGTTGATTTGATTGACGAAGTAATAAGCAATGTTGAAAATGAAAAAGTAATTGAGGGTGTGAAAGAACAGGTTAACAAATTAATGAGAGATTTTCCTTTGTTTGCATATTAATCAATTTTGAGCAGCATGAAAACCTTATATATAGTACGTCATGCCAAAGCGTTAATTGATTTTGAAGGGTTTGCAGATATTGATCGCCCTCTTGTTGATGAAGGAATTAACAATACTAATAAAATTTCGTTTGAATTAAAAAATAGGAACGTAAATATTGATTTGCTTATTTCTAGCCATGCAAAACGAGCTTTTGAAACCGCTAAAATTATTGCAGGTGGAATCAAATATCCAATTGAGAACATTGAAATTAACAAAAATATTTACAATTCGGGTGAAGATGAAATTTTTGATATAATTTTTGCTGTTGATAAAAGTATTGAATCATTGATGATAGTAGGACATAACCCAACATTTACACATTTAGCTAATTTATTCCTTGAAAATAAAATTGAACATTTACCAACATCTTGTCTCGTATCTGTAAGCTTTAATACTGACAGATGGGATACTATATATAAAGCTCCGCGTACAACAAATTTTATATTATTAACAAAAATGCTTAATAAAAGACATTGAATAAAATACAATTATTGAATTTATTTAAGTTCGCCATGGCGAATTAGAATTATGATTTAAGATTTAAAAACGGATTTTCTATCAAAAATCTCAAATCAAAAATGTAAAAAAATCCTTTATAAGCAAATACTAATTAAAATGCGGAAAACTGAAATATCATCAAATTTTATTAACAGAGAGATAAGTTGGCTTTCGTTTAACCAACGGGTGCTTAAAGAAGCATCTGATGAAACAACACCTCTGATTGAAAGATTAAAATTTCTTGGTATATTTTCAAATAATTTAGATGAGTTTTTTCGTGTGCGGGTGGCTACCCTTTCCCGAATGGCCGCTTTTCCTGAAAAAAATGATGATTACGATGGTTTTGATCCTAAAAAAATTCTAAAGGAAATAAATGAAATAGTTTTAAAACAGCAGGATGAATTCAGTTCTATCTATTACGACATTCTGGAAAATCTTAAAAAACAAAATATTTTCATCCTTAATGAAGCTGAACTTACTGAGAAACAAGGAGAATATGTAAAAAAATATTTTCATGAACAAGTTAGACCTAACTTGTTTCCTATAATGATTAATAATTTTGAAAATCGTACTGCTTTGAAAGATAAATTGATTTATCTTTCAAA
>JAAXXA010000121.1 GCA_013334735.1 Bacteroidota bacterium | reverse complement strand
TCAGAAACTGGCTGGACTTTTTGAAAAGAAGTTTGCCTTTTTGGAGAGTGAATTCAAAATATTTCCATTCGACAGACAATCGAACAATATACAAAACGAATAAAGCCAGCCTGTAACAGCACCTACCCAAAAGTGGCAGTTCAGTGGTTAAATCAAGCTTTGTGCTTCTATCAAAGTTTGTGCTTTATTGAAAGTGAAGTGCTTCGAAATCGCCACCTTCGGGTAGCTGCAAACCGTTAGGCACTAGCGAAGAAAAACCAACAACAGCGGATAATTTGCTACACAAACGAAAGAAAAAAAATAAATGAACAACCCACGCACAAAACAGCACATTTGCAAATCGCACAAGCCGAAACACTACCATAATTTGCAAAAGAGCTGTTTTTAGTTGACGCACTTGCTACATGGATAATTAAATTGGAATTATAATGAATATATTTTTCGGAAAAATATCTAAAAAGTTTGACTTAAATCAGATTGAGGAAGGATACTATTTATCACCCAAAGGTTCAACTTGGTTTGGTGAAATTGAGATTGGCGATTATGCCTATATAATTGGTGGTGATAAGATTCAATTGTGGAAAGCAAGAGAATGGGGCAAAAGAAATGAAGAAGAATGTCTTTGGTTTGAAATAATTAACAAAAACCTAAATCTCAAATTAAATAAATTTACAGCATTAGAATTCTTTAAACTAACACCTGCACTTATTGTATTGACATCTCGTTCTGCAAGAAATCGAGCATTCTTCAAATTAGAAACGATTCGAGATTTAACAATTGAGTATATTTCTGATCCTGAATTGTATAAGCACAATGAAATTTACCGCAAGATAGTTGTACATGAATCAAAATCGGCAATTGATGGGTCATCAATAAATATTCAATTATACTATGAAAATGGAGATTTAAAATTATTCGAAAGTGACTTTTTTGATAAAAGTGTAATAGAAAGTTTTAGAGACAATTTAAAGTTTGGTGGTAAAGGAGCAATTAGAAAAGATAATGTTATTAAACTTTTAAAAAGTAAAGCATTAAAGCCGTCTGCTGTTTTTACAAATAGCGAGATTTCAATGCGTAGCCTATATGATACTCTTTTTTGTGGATATACTGAGAAAGAAAAATATTATGTTGTAGGTGCTTACTGGGATGGTAGCAATCCTCCAGACCAAACTAAAAGGTTTTTAGATTATAGTATTTGGGAAAACGGATATGAAGACAAGTTTTTAAGTGACGTAAAAAATGTTTCTGTTGGCAGCCATATTGCAATTAAAGCTGTTTTTACAAGGGAAAAAACTAAATCTGTTATGTCAATTAAAGCAAGAGGCATTGTAATTAAAAATCACAATGATGGTCGTTTGCTCGATGTTGAATGGGAAGATGATTTTACACCCTTTGAAGTTGATTTTTCTGGTGGTTATTGGGAAACTATCAAAGAAGTAAAAAAAACCGAACACATTAATTCGATTTGGAATGATTCTACTGAGAATCCCGCAATAATTGATAAAGATAATTGTATGAAATTTCCTTTAAATCAAATCTTATATGGTCCTCCTGGAACTGGTAAGACCTATAATACAGTTCTTAAAGCTGCACAAATTGTTGAGCCAGAAAAAGAGATTAATGATTTTAATGAGGCATTAAAAATATTTAACTCTAACTTAGGTGATAGGATAGAGTTTATTACATTTCATCAAAGCTATAGTTATGAGGATTTTATTCAAGGCTTAAGGCCAGATGTTGAAAATGAAGGCAGTTTAAGCTTTGAAAGAAAAGATGGCGTTTTTAAAAGAATTTCTGATATTGCCCATCAAAATTTATTGGATTCATATAGAGAGAATGATGCTAAAAAGGATTTTGATTTAGTGTTCTCTGAGTTTATTTCACCCATAAATGAAGGTGAAACGCACAAAATTGAAGTCCCAATGAAGAAGGTTTCATTATTTGTTATTGGCATAACTAGAAAGTCAATTGAATTTAGAAAGAACGATGGTGATTCTATACATACACTTAGTATAGATACTTTGCGTAAAATGTATATCAAAGGTGCAAATGATATAATATTAGGTGGTCTTCAGCCATATTATAACCCAATATTGGATTTACTATTAAAAATGGGCAAAAGCAAAGGCACAAATGTAAAAAGGCAAAATTATGTTTTAGTTATTGATGAGATTAATAGAGCTAATATTTCACGTGTTTTTGGAGAACTTATCACATTAATAGAACCTGATAAACGTTCGCATGGTAAAATACCTTTGTCTTGTAAATTGCCCTCAGGTGAGAAGTTTATTGTTCCATCAAATTTGTATTTAATTGGCACAATGAATACTGCTGACAAATCAATTGCATTGTTGGATATTGCTTTAAGAAGGCGTTTTGAATTTGTTCCAATGTACCCTAATTATGAGTTAGAATATGAAGAGAAAGAAACATTAAAACTAATTAATGAAAGAATTATTGAATTAAAAGGATATGACTTTCAAATTGGACACGCCTATTTCATGGAAGATAATTTTGATTTAGTTGAATGTGTAAATAAAAAAGTTATACCTCTACTATTGGAGTATTTCTTAAATGACGAGAAAGAAGTAAAAGGGATTCTTTCTCACGCTGGTTTAATAATAGAAGAGAATGGTTGGCCTCTTAAAATAATTGGAAAGTAAAAATCATGGTCAATCTTTTTGAATATCAAAATAAAGAAACGTTCAAAGGAGACTTTTCAGGTTTAGAAAATTTCTTAGATGAAATCTGGAATAAACGAGAGCGCTCAAGTTATTATGATTTAGAAGATGTTGAAAAAATAGAAGTTCAACGATTCATTCAATTCTTACATAAAACGCAAGAATTAAAGTCTAATAAATATGTGGGTGTCATTCATTTTGAAGGTCAGAAAATTAATTTACTTCCAAAGATTTTTTTTGATTCAGAAAGGAATTATAACAAAAAGGAGATTAGTGCAATAAATCAGCATATTCTTTGGTATTTGAGTTATTGTCGGAAATTGAAGTTTCCAAATTATAAATCATCGTTGGGTAGTTTAAAAAATGATTTTTTTGAGATTCTTATTTACCTATTTGCGAAGTATACCCGTGAATTATTATCTAAAACAATTTTTCAACAATATGAGGAAGTTGAAAGAGAGATTCATAATATTAAAGGTCGTTTAAATACTCCTGCTTATATTAATGAAAATCTTTCAAAAGGAAGATGGCATAAGGTCAATTGTACCTACGATTCATTTGAATTAGACAATAAGTTTAACAGGATTATTAAATATGTAAGCCAATTACTTTTTACAGTTTCTTCAAATGTTGAAAATAAGAAATACTTAAGGGAAATTCTTTTTATCCTTGATGACGTAACTGACGAGAGAGCATCTGCTCACGAATGTTCAAGTATATCTTTTAATCCTATGTTTAGTGATTTTGAGACTGTGAGAGATTATTGTACTCTATTTTTAAATAATAGCATTTCCATTGACTATAAAAATGATTTGAAACTATTTGCATTTTTACTACCAATGGAATATCTCTTTGAGGATTTTATTTTTGGTTTTATAAATAAAGAGTTGATTGGTTTTAAAGTAAAATCGCAATACAAATCCGAGTATTTAGACGAAGAAAAGATTTTTGGGTTGAGACCTGATTTGTGTGTATCCTCTAAATCGAGAGACTTTATTGCAGACACAAAATATAAAATCATTTATTCAGATAGGAACGATGCAAAAAACGGAATATCTCAAAATGATTTATACCAAATGATTGCATATGCCATACGTTTTAATGTCCAAGATGTCTTATTGTTATACCCCAATACAATAAAAAATCGAGATTTTGGTTCCAGCAAATTTACAATTAAGGATAAATTAGCATTAGAAAAGCAAATAAACATTTCATCTTATCAATTGCCAATTATAAAACATGAGCTTTTTGATAATGAAGTAGATTATAAAAATATTGAACTGTCAGTTTTATTTGATAGCTTATGTTCAGATTTAAAAGAAAGAATAGCAAATATATTTAATGCCAACGCTTCGTAGTCAAGCACATTGGCTGGTCGCACAAAAACCCAACTCACGACCAAAAACGCCAAAGAGCTTGCCTACCCAAACGCACGGTGAAACATTGCAGCAAATTGATAGATAAAATGACAAAAAATAAAAATCGCCAGTGCCTAACAAGCGGTCATAAAACATTGGGGGTTAAGTGGTTAATCGAGCGTTCTACCTCGCGTCAAGGTTCTGTGTCGGGGGATACGTTCGCAGCTCCGAAATCCCCAACGTTTCATACCGCCGTCCGTTATCGTTTATGAATTGACGAATTAACAATAACTATGAAATTGACAGACTTAAAAATAGTAGATAGATTAGAACGTACAGATAATTATATTACAAAGAAATGGAAAGCAGAAAAAGCTTTTCGATATGTAATAGAATTTAACGATCACAAATTCGTAGAATCAAGTGCATTTATTCATTATGATAATAGCGATAAAATACTTGATTTGACAATTGAAATATCAACTATGTATGGTTGTCCATTAAGGTGCAAATTTTGCGATACAAATAAAATTAATTCAGTTAAGTATTTAAACTCAAATGAAATAGTTTTACAAGTACAAAAGACTTTAATGGAAAGTAATTTAAATCCATTGGATTTTATAGATTTTAGAATCAGTTATTTAGCAATTGGAGAAAACTCATTAATTCCAGATGAAATTATTGAATCATCTCAACTACTAAAAAAACTTTTTAGTCATGTTCTCTTTAATTTATCAACCGTAGCAGCAGATATATCTGCAATTAACAAATGGTCTAATGCACATTTGGCATTAAGAACATTACAAATATCTATTTTGCATTATGATATTGTAGAAATAAAAAAAATAATTCCAAATATAAAAAAATTTGAAATCGACAAATTAATAAATTGTTTGATAAGTTTTAATAAGGAGAACCCAAACACAAAAATTCGTTTTAATTATGTTTTAATTGAAAATTACAATGATTCAATTGGTTATCTAAATAAATTAGTAGAAATTCTTAAACCATTAAAAAGTATTGTATATTTTAGAATTTCAATATTAAACGAAACCGAAGGAACAAAACAATATTATCTAAACCAAGTTACTAAGGAAAAAACTGAATTGATTGTTAAAACCTTAATTGAAAACGATTATAATGCATACATTTTCGGAACATTTATTAATCAGCGAATTAGTTGCGGACAATTTATTGGAAAATATGACAAATATTGCAAATAACATCATAATTGTTGAAGGTGCAAACTGCACAGGTAAATCTACGCTGAGCCAAAATTTGCAGTTAAAAATTAAATATTCTCTAATGGTAAAACTTGCGCCATCTCCGAATTATTTTGAAAAATTAAATGGTAATTATGAAAAAAACATGTATTACCAAACGTTTGAACTTATCAAATCAGTTTCAGAAAATAATGTAATACTTGATAGATATTTTTTTTCAGAATATGTTTATTCTCAAATTTATAAAGAATACACAATTGATTATTTTAATGAATTGGTTAATAAATTGGATAGTCTAAATCGAAACATTTATGTTATTCTCTTGACTACAAGTTTTGAAAATATGTTATTAAGAATAAATGACAGGAAATCAATAACTAATAAAGATGAAATTTATGGTTCAAAAAATTTAGAAATTGCAAATGAATATCTTAAAGCCCAAAAACTATTTATTGAAAAATTTGATGACATAAAAGGTATAAATATCAAAAAACTTATCTATAACAACGATTTAAGCATTGAAAATGCAGTAAAAACTATAATGGAATTTGTATATGAAGAAACGAAATAATATTTTTCTACATTTTTTAAAACCTGATAATGTTGAATTATACGCATTAAAAGTTGGACGAAAAAACGTTGACAATTTTTATACGTCAAATTTTCATTTAATGGATATTGCTTTGCGATATTGCTTTTTACTTACCTATGACTATTGTATTATACCACCAGCATTTATTATAGAATCGGACTTTAATTTTGAATTACTAAAAAGATTCAAAATAATGTTTGAATATAATAAATTTCTGTTTCCACTGCGAGAGTCTTCATTTTACGAATTTGCCAAAAAGAAGGAATTAGAATATCGTGATTATCAAACAGAAGAAGATAAATATAAAAATTATTCCTTGACAAATTTAGATAAAATATCAACCGAATTAAATGTAAACAGTTTAATATATAAAAAAACAAAAATAGGTGAAACAAGTGCAATTCTTTGGAATTACGACATAAATAATTTAAATGAAGGTTTATTTGATCATTTATTACTATATCATAAGCAAGATAGCCACGCAACTAATAAAATTATAAAAGCTTTAAATTTTGATGTTGATGAATTAAATCATAAAGCCTTTGTTTGGCAATTTGTTAGAAACAAATTAAATAAGGCAAATGTTCAAAATGAAACAGTAGATTTTTATGTTCACTCTATTCTTCAAAATTATTATATTCGTTCAAATATCCAAGATAGTGATTTAGTGTTACTTTCAAATGTACCATTTGTATCAGACAATTTTTTTATTCAGCCCGAATCGCTAAAATATGATTACAATTCTTTTGATCTAATGCTACAATTTCTTGGAATTCGAACTGATATAATCAATATGCCATTGGTTAATCTTTTTGAAATAAAAAATTCAATTGAATTTTGTAAATTTATTGAAATATTTGATTTTCTAATTGACTATTCTGAGAATAATCTTGATAAATTTAAAATATTAGCCAATGATTATATTACATCTGAAAGAATTAATGTATTTTGGGTTTATAAGTTTATTTTGAATCATATTTTCAAAGGTTCAAGTTCTGTCAGTACTTTTTTATCTGATACTTTGCATTTAGTATTATTACGTAAATTAAAACCTTTAATCAACTTTGTTGATAAGGTAAAACAAATTGGTAATGAAGATAGCATAAACTTATTATTCAAACAATATCTTGATGAAAAATTATCTAATAATAATCACGAAATTGTAAGCATCGGCGATAAATTAATAATTAAACAATTACATAATATTCAATTTATTAACTCTAACATAAAATTTTCGTATATGGAAAATAAATTTGAGAACAGCACGATTATCAACAGTAACTTTGTTGAAGGAACTCTTAATATGTGGAAATCGAATAACGTTGAATTCGATAATAACGACATTGAGATTTTAAAATTAATCGACAAACATTCTGGTTCAAAGAATGAGAAGGAAGATCTTGTAAAAGCCGTTGAAAACGTAAAACAAGCAAAATCCGAAGAAGAAAAAAAGAAACCACTTAACAAATTGGTAGAATTCTTCAAAGCACATGCAGCCACAATAGGTAATGTAGTGGTGAAGGGATTAATCTTTACATACCTTTCAACTCATGGTTTTGATGTTAAAACGATAACTAATTGGTTCGAATAGAGATAAAAAAAACGATAACATGCAATATAGTGCTCATTATTTTTTTGTGGGAAGTCTGCTAAATTGAAAGTGCCTAAAAGTAATAAATACTTGTGGGTACTCAAAGAGTGTTTCATTGAAATCCCACAAAAAAATAACAACACATATTGTTTACCGTTATCGGCAAGCGTTCAAGACGAATCCTGCCATTAAATAAAGGTAAAAATGATAAAAGTCTTTATAAGCCATAGTTCTCAAGACAAAAAGTTTCTGGACAAACTCACTTCCGCACTTAGAAATG
>JAAXXA010000671.1 GCA_013334735.1 Bacteroidota bacterium | reverse complement strand
TTACCTATTACCTTATACCTTATACCTTATACCACATACCACATACATATTGAGTTTTAGCAACAACTTTTTATAATCAATTACAGCATTGTATTTCATTAATAAATCGCTGCCAAGCACACCATCAAGTTCGGGCATACCAAGTAATGAATATGATTCGTTAACATGTGCCATGTCTAACAAAATTGCATTATATTGTTCAAGTTTTAATTCGGAAATACAAAATGTTTTAAAGGTTGTAAAATGACTTTCCATTGTACTGGTGCCGAGTCCCGTTGACAAAGAATTAAATTGTTCAAAAGATTTTTTTCTTTTTCTTAAAAATTTTGAAACGCGTGTAATGTCAAAAACAGTTTTTGAAGCGCCTGTATCAACAAGTAAATTTGCAACTTTACCATTAATTTCGGCATTAATGAACAAATGGAAACCATCTGCTTCAAGTTGAATTAAACGAATTGGTATTTTTATTATCATTATCAGTGTTATCAGCGTTCCAATTATTATTTTTCTGCAATATAAATTGTACAAATTCCTCCGCTAAGCCTTACAAATTTAGTTTTTACAAAACCTTTATTTTCTAAGAGAGTTGTAAAAGCCTTGCCCTGTGGAATTTTCATTACAGTTTCGGGTAAATATGTATAAGCTGCCTTGCTTTTAGAAACAATTCTGCCTATCAAAGGGAGGATGTTCCTGAAATAAAAAAGATAAAGTTGTTTCATCGGAAACGAAACAGGCACAGAAAATTCAAGTATTACAGCAACACCATCTTTTTTTATAACTCTATAAATTTCCTCTAATCCTTTTTCTAAATTTTTAAAGTTCCTAACGCCAAATGCAACAGTAACTGCATCAAATGAAGAATTATCAAATGGCAAATTTTCCGATGCAGCTTGTCGAAATTGAATTGTATTTTGAAGATTTTTTTTAATTATTTTTTCTTTTGCAATTTTTAACATTTCTTCCGAAATATCAACTCCTGTAATCTTTTCAGGTTTGAGGGCAATGGCAGAAACAGCTAAGTCGCCTGTTCCTGTTGCTATATCTAATATTTGTTTTGGATGATAAGGAGCTAGCAATTTAATTGTTTTTTTTCTCCATCGTTTATCAATTCCTACAGAAAGAAAATGATTCAGGAAATCATAATGAGGAGCAATGTCGTTAAACATTTTCTGAACATCCACATCATTTGGGCTATATACTTTGGCTTTATTCATATTGAGTTAGAAAAACGTCAAAGATAATAATACCATTTAATATAAAATAGTCCGAAGAATATTTTATATTTTATACTTCGACTGAATAGGTTTGCAAAAAAGTTCAAACCTATTCGCTCAGTATAACTGGATTCTAAGTAGCTTTGCTATGCAAACCTACCAAGAACCAGTATACAATAGTAATGCCGATGCTACATGAAAATTGGGCAATGAAATTGGACTATTTTGAATGTGCTTTCGGTATAAAAATAGAAAAGAAAAATTTTCCGCTTAATAATACTTTGTAATTTTAAGGCAAAATAAATATTATGAAAACTTACCGAAAAGAACTGTGGTTTAATACCGAAAGGCGCTATCAGATTGTGCACATAACTCCTGATGTGATAAAAGCTATTAAAGAAAGTGGAATTAAAGAAGGTATTTGCTTAGTGAATGCAATGCATATAACTTCAAGTGTTTTTATAAATGATAACGAATCGGGATTGCATCAGGATTATTTGGAGTGGTTGGAAAAACTAGCGCCATACAGCAGGGACGGATACCATCACAATGTGGGTGAAGATAATGGAGATGCCCATTTAAAACGTCAGATTATGGGGCGTGAAGTGCTTGTTGCTATTACCAATGGCAGCCTTGATTTTGGACCATGGGAAGCTATATTTTACGGAGAGTTTGACGGAAAAAGAAAAAAAAGAGTGCTTGTTAAAATTATTGGAGAATAATTTTTATTAGTGTCTGCCCATAATGTCGTTGAAAAACAAAAAATAATGCAAATTGCAAAAATTAAATTGCGGTGTATTGAGCTTGTCGAAATGCAAATTGTAAATTTATAAGACATATTATTATCAATGGTTTCGATGACTTATATAATTTTGCATTTTAGATTTTGCATTTTAAAATTTGCATTGAATATTTTAATACTTTGAATTTAAAGAGGGACTTAAACTAGTTTCCGATTTTCATTTTTTTGAAAGTCTTGTCATTGATCGACTCTACAGCTTTTAAATATAAATCATCTATTTCAGATGAAATAACAAAATAT
>JAAXXA010000670.1 GCA_013334735.1 Bacteroidota bacterium | reverse complement strand
GTTTTTATACACCTTTGGCTACAAGTCTTATGGTTTATAACGATGGTGCAAGTGGTCTTACTCCTGCCGGATTTTATTACTGGAATGGAACGCAATGGATACAGGCAATAGGTCCTCAAGGGCCAACCGGTAATAATGGTGCTACGGGTGCAACGGGAGCAACAGGCTCTGATGGTGCGTTAAATGCCTGGGGATTAACAGGTAATACAGGAACAACAGCAGGTACAAATTTTATTGGAACCACTGATAGTAAAGATTTTGTTTTCAAAACTAATAATACGGAATGGGCGAGAATTACTTCAGCAGGCAATGTTGGCATCGGGACGACGAGTCCGAATGCTTTATTTCATGTTTATAATTCCGCATCACCTCGTATCAGGTTAGAAACTGGGAGCGGAGGATATAGTCGCTTAGAATTTTTTGAAAACAATCTTTCAAAATATCAAATTGGATATAATGAAAGTGGATCTGATGCAAAATTTGGTATTTTCGATAATGGAGCTGCAACTTGGGCAGCTACATTATCCGGTGGTAATTTAGGCATAGGTACAACAAGCCCTGAAGCGAAATTACATATTAACCAAACTATCGCCGGCACTCCTGCAATACAAGTTCAGCATGGCGATGGAACATTTATGCTTTTTGAAGAAGTTGGCGGAACTGATATATGGCAAATAAATAGACTTGCAAGCACGAACAATATGGAATTTAAAAATGTAGCTTCAGGGAACTTTGTTTTTACAGGCAACAATATTGGTATAGGGACAACAAGCCCTACTTACAAACTTGATATTTTAGCAGGACAATCACCACTCCGGTTGCAAAACACTGATGGCACAAGTTATCAAGGTTTAAAATTCGAAGTAGGAACTAAATCAGCTCGTATTGTTATGACGGGTGAATCTTTTGGAGACGCAAATTATGGCACTGGCGATTTAACGCTTCAAACCCAGAGCACTGGCGCGAATATTCGATTTGGTACTGGCAATGGTGGAACAAATAATATGATAATTACTTACGATGGCAATGTCGGCATTGGAACTACAGCACCTGGAGCGAAATTAGACGTTGTTGGAGATGCAATTATAGGAGCAACGGGTGCTGCCTACCGAAACTTAACAGTAAGAGCCGGAACTTACCCTAATATTACACAGGAGAGTGATAATTATAAATGGATTCAACAGTTTAGTGGTGGCGGAACTGGCTATAATGATTTATTGTGGAGCTTTGTAGATAAAAATAATGCAGGGAACAATGTGGATAATGTTCTATTTTTAAAAGATAATGGCAAAGTAGGTATTGGAACATCGAGCCCTACCGCAGCCCTTCAATTAAAAGCAGGTACGGCATCAATAAATACCGCACCTCTTAAATTTACTTCAGGATCGCTTTTAACTTCCCCTGAAGCTGGAGCAATGGAATTTGACGGTACTAATTTATACATAACCAACAGCACACCAACCAGATTAACTATTGCCACCTCTTCAGATATTCAAAATATGTCTTACAATTACTCCCCCGATATTGGATCTGCAAACGCTTATGCTATTACTCTTTCTCCTTCACCTTCAGCTTATCAAAACGGACAAATGTTTTTATTTAGTACTGCTAACGCGAATACAGGAGCTTCAACTCTTAATGTAAATTCATTAGGAATAATGCCAATTTGCAAGAAAGGAAATACTGCATTGGCAAGCGGAGATATAAAAGCAAACCAAATGGTCCTTGTTGCATGTTATATTGGAACTAGTTCTTTAATGGATAGTTATAGCGAATCAAATACTCCTAATACTTACAATTTATACGGTGGTAGTTATATTAAAATGGGGCAATCATTTACTTCCGGATCTCTTCCTTCGGCTTTATTAACTGCGAAATTTTATCTTAAAAAAAGCGGAAGCCCCACAGGTTATGCTACAGCAAAACTTTATACTCATAGTGGATCTTATGGATCATCAAGTATCCCAACTGGTACCGCATTAGCTACTTCCGATAATTTTGACGTTTCTACTTTAACTACTTCTTCTCAGCTAATTACTTTCACTTTTAGTGGAGCTAATCAATACCAGATGTCAGCAAACACAAATTATATTATTGATATTGAATATTCAGGAGGAGGTTCTTCTAATTATATTTGTTTTGGAGTGGATTATAGCACTTCAGCTCCAAATCATAGTGGAAATTTATGTGGCTACAATGCAGGTAGTTGGAGCGCCTTAGGAGGAACTGATGATGGGTGTTTTTATGTTTATGGTGTT
>JAAXXA010000669.1 GCA_013334735.1 Bacteroidota bacterium | reverse complement strand
GTATTAATACTGATGGCATTTTTGATGATTACATATTTTATTTTGCAAAAAAAAATCTTTATACTTCTTTCATTGGAGAAAAATATAATACAGGAATAGGTATTTCTGTTAAAACTGATATTGATTCAAGAATTAAATCTATGTTTAAAGTTCTAGAATATAAAGAGGTAGCTTTTAATAGTAAATTAAATAAAAAAGATATTGCTTTTCTTAAAGTCGAAAAGGTGCATTTTGAATTGAATTATAAGTTTTCATTTATTTTATGGTTTAAATTTTCAATACTCACATTCATCAATCCGAAGTGCTTTATTGATAAAGATCATTATTTTAAATTTCTTTTAGATATTCTTA
Organism: Bacteroidota bacterium; assembly: GCA_013334735.1. Classification (GTDB taxonomy): domain Bacteria; phylum Bacteroidota; class Bacteroidia; order Bacteroidales; family CG2-30-32-10; genus JAAXXA01. The sequence continues at coordinate 1,909 of JAAXXA010000669.1, read as the reverse complement.
AAATTCCAGCCAAAAAAGTTTATTACGCATTTAAAAGATTTTTTAAAATTACAATTATTAATTAATAAAATTTTAAGTTTGAGTTTACTTTTATGAAAAAAAAAATTAAAGTAATTTGGTTTTGTAATGTAAAATTTTCTGATTTTGAATCTAATGCAACTGGAACATGGCTACATACGATGGCTCATGCTTTAGTTGATTCTGGAGAAATTCAGTTATTTAATATTTCTCAAGGTAAAGTAAAAAATACTATTCAGCAAAACTACAACTCTATCTTTCAATGGATTGTTCCTTGTAAATCGTTAAAAAATAACGGTTTACCGAGTTCAAAAACTATTATTGAAATTCAAAAGATTGTAGATGAAATAAAACCAGATATAATTCACATTTGGGGAACAGAAAGTTATTGGGGGCTTCTCTCTGCGAGAGGTTATATAAAGGGTAATATAATTTTAGAAATTCAAGGTTTGAAATTTACGATTGCAAAATATTTTTATTCAGGACTTTCTTTGTTTGACATAGCAAACTGTTTTGGGTTCAAAGAATTTGTAAAACCTTATGTTTCATTGATAGGTTTAAAATATTCATTTAATCACTGGGGCAAATTTGAAAAAGAAATGTTAAGTAAACACAGGATTATTTCTACGCAATCCAATTGGGTAAGAGCTTATGTAAGAAATGTTAACCCTTTAGCTCAAATTTTAAATACATCCATTTCCCTAAGGACTGATTTTATAGAGTCTAATAAATGGGATGCAGATAATTGTGTTTTATTTCAAATTTTTACCTCTATTTCTTCGGTTGTTTCATATAAAGGATTACATATTCTTATAGATGCAATTGCAATTCTTAAAAAACAATATCCGCAGATTAGGTTATGCATTGCCGGTTCGATTAAAACTGGATTTAGACAAGATGGCTATTCAAAATGGTTAAAAAAAAAGATACAACATTTTGGGATTAACGAAAATATTTTTTGGTTAGGCTCCTTAGATGCAAAAAACATAGTTCTTCAAATGCATAAAGCAAATGTAGTAGTAGTACCTTCCTTTGTTGAATCTTATTGTTTAGCGTTGGAAGAAGCATTAACAGTTGGGGTGCCTACAGTAGCTTCTTTTTCTGGTGCTATGCCTGAATTAGCAACTCATAAAAAAACAGTATTATTTTTCCCGCCAGGAGATGCTGCAATGTGTGCAAATGCTATTGAAACTTTTTTTGTAAATAAAGAATATGCTAAAATTGTTTCTGAAAATGTATATAATGAAAAAAATGAAAAAAAAAGAATGAATATTGCTGACTTACAAATTTCAAATTATAGGAATTTGTTATTAATCAATTGATTGTTTATTCATCTTAATTTTATTTATTTACTATACATATATTTAAACCGTGCTTGAGTAGTCCAAAATAAATAATCATTTATTTTGAAAATAGCAAGTGCTAATAAATGCTGATAAATCATTTTAAAAAGGATATTTAATAAATAGCTTCATGCAAAAGTTCACAAAACAAAAATATTTTTATTATATCGCATTTATGCTGATGGCAAGTACATTTTTGCGAGTGGTGTTCAATAATTTACCTCCTATTATTCGGAGTCATCATTTATGGACATTTATATGGGGACTGTCATTGGTTGTTTTCCATCCAAAAATCTTTTTGAATAAAGCAATTGTATATATATTAACCTATGGACTTTTGTTATTAATTGCAACGAATACTATATGGAGCAATATGGATGAATTGAATTCCTCAAAACTTTTTATGGAATTTTATGAAATTACAATAGGAGTTTCGGTGATTACTTATTTTATTCAAAGAAAGGACTATATCAATTTAGCAAAGATCACCAAGTGGTCAATTGTGTTTTTATTTATAACTGCATTAATGACAATAGTTTCATCTGCTA
>JAAXXA010000120.1 GCA_013334735.1 Bacteroidota bacterium | reverse complement strand
ATTAAGTGCAGCAGCATCTTTGTCGGATGCTTTGGTTATTGCTCTCGAAATGTTTTCCTTAGGCATATTAACACCTTTAGCATTCGAAATAGCCAAGCGCAAACGTGGATTGCAGTCGGGGTCAGGACCGCCTTCTTTAACGGCTACCGTCATTTCTTTAATTATTTTTGAAAACGCTTTTGAGCGTTTGGCATCTATAGCGCCTTTTTTTCTTTTTATAGTTGACCATTTATTGTGTCCTGACATAAATATCTTGATTTATTGATTTTACTTTTTCATTACACTGTAAAATTATAAAAAAAATAAAACAGAAAGATATTATATGAAATAAAAATGCCACCCAAAAAAGATGGCACGTTATTTTTTATGTTAGACATATAATGTAAGATGTTAAATATATGATGTTTACATATAATATTTTAACATTAAACTTTACACATCTGCCATTTTAAATTATATATGCATATAATAACCTAAATTCTTTATGCATTATAAGTTAACCATAAATAGTATAAATCAAACCTTTAAATCATTCAAAATTTTACGATGAAAAATTTGAAATTATTAAAGATATTCCTGCTATCAACAATATTCCAATTATATAGATTATTGTGTAGAGATGTTCGTTAATGTATGATTTCATATCCATAAATTTTAAAATTAATAAATATATTATTTACAAAGAACCTAATAAGCCCATGAGAGTAGTAGTATTTTGATATTGTAAAATTACTATCGCATCTAAGCAAGACTTGTAAGAATAAAACATTAAATTTTGTAGGAAAATGGCTTGATTTCTTGTAGGACAATTCCTACGTAAAATTATTTGAAGCTTTTAAAAAAATTATAATCATTGTACGAAAATTCTTTCCCTTTCTGCCTGTAAGCTTTTATGATCAAATTATTTATAGCTTAAAAAAGTATATAAAAAGACATCATATTTTCTTTTTAAATAATATTTTTAATAACTTTGCATACTATTTTGATTTAATCTTAATTAAAATACCACTTTTAAAATAAAAAGATAAATACTTATTAAAAAAACAGCCACAGATTCACAGATTAATGTTATGAAATATTCAGAAAACGAATATCCATTACAAAAAGAGTTATTTTATAATCTGTGAATTAAGCGAAGCGACTCATGAACACCATATAATGCAAAAAATTAGGTGAATAATCTGTGGCAATCTTGTTTATGTTTACTTTTAAATTTAATAATAAAAAAGATGGACAAAAAAAATAACATCCTTAATAAGTTAACTCAGGAGGAATACAAATGGGGATTTACAACTGATATAGAAACCGAAACAGCTTTAAAGGGATTAAATGAAGATACCATTCGCTTTATTTCTTCAAAAAAAAATGAACCTGAATGGCTACTTGAATTTCGTTTAAAGGCATACAGGCACTGGCTTACCATTAATGAACCCAATTGGGCGCACATTTTTCATAAACCTATAAATTATCAGGAAATAATTTTTTATGCGGCGCCAAAGCAGAATAAAGCTTTAAATGAAGGAGAAGTTGATCCTGAGCTTATAAAAACATTTGAAAAATTAGGTATATCGCTGAATGAACAAAAAATGCTAACAGGAGTGGCTGTAGATGCAGTAATTGATAGTATTTCGGTAACTACTACTTTTAAAGAAACCCTAGCTGAAAAAGGAATTATTTTTTGTTCTTTTAGTGAAGCCGTAAAAGAATGCCCTGAACTAGTTAAAAAATATTTGGGAAGCGTTGTTCCTTATACAGATAATTATTTTGCATCATTAAATTCTGCTGTATTCAGCGATGGCTCGTTTTGTTATATCCCCAAAGGAGTAAGGTGTCCGATCGAACTTTCGACTTATTTCAGGATAAATGCAGCTAATAGCGGTCAGTTTGAACGAACCCTCTTAATAGCTGACGACGATAGTTATGTTAGTTATATGGAGGGATGTACAGCGCCCAGAAGAGACGAGAACCAGTTACATGCTGCAATTGTTGAAATTATTGCATTAGAAAATGCAGAAGTAAAATATTCTACTGTTCAAAATTGGTACCCGGGTAACAAAGAAGGTGAAGGAGGTATTTATAATTTTGTTACAAAGCGTGGAATGTGCAGTGGAAACAACTCAAAAATATCATGGACGCAGGTAGAAACAGGCTCTGCAATAACATGGAAATACCCATCGTGCATTCTTAAAGGCGATAATTCAACCGGCGAGTTTTACTCTGTAGCTGTTACAAATAATCATCAGCAGGCTGATACAGGCTCTAAAATGATTCATTTAGGCAAGAATACTAAAAGTACTATTATTTCGAAGGGTATTTCGGCAGGTAAGAGCAATAATAGCTATAGAGGACTTGTTAAAATTTCAAAAAATGCTTCTAATTCAAGAAATTATTCGCAATGCGATTCTCTTTTAATGGGCGACAAATGCGGTGCGCACACATATCCATATATTGAGGTAGGTAATAAATCGTCTGTTACGGAACACGAAGCAACCACTTCAAAAATATCGGAAGATCAGTTGTTTTACTGTTTACAACGCGGTATTGACAAGGAAAGTTCAATAGGCTTAATCGTGAACGGATATGCCAAGGAAGTATTAAATAAATTACCTATGGAATTTGCCGTGGAAGCGCAAAAATTGCTAGCGATAAGTTTGGAAGGAAGCGTGGGGTAAATTTAATTACGAATTACGAATTGTCAATTACGAATTATGAATTATCAATTACGAATTATGAATTATCAATTACGAATTAAATAAGTTGACAAGGCACAAGGCATAAGGGAATTTTCAAATTAATTCATTTTCAAATTTTCAAATTATATATTTATGTTAAGTATTAAAAATCTCAAAGTTTCTATTAACGGGAAGAAGATAATAAACGGATTTAATCTTGAAGTAAAAGCAGGCGAAGTGCATGCTATTATGGGACCTAATGGAACAGGTAAAAGCACTTTAGCTTCAGCTATTGCCGGAAAAGAAAACTATGTAATAACTGAAGGCTCTATTTTATATAAAGGCAAAAATCTTTTTGACATGGCTCCTGAAATAAGATCAAGGGAAGGAATTTTTCTTGGATTTCAGTATCCTGTTGAAATTCCGGGAGTAAGCATTACTAACTTTATGAAGACCGCTGTTAACGAACACAGGAAGTATAAAGGGCTGGAGCCTTTAACAGGTTCTGCTTTTCTGAAACTTATGGAAGAGAAAAAAAAGGTTGTAGAACTTCAGGCAAAGCTTTCAAACCGCTCTGTAAATGAAGGTTTCAGCGGTGGTGAAAAAAAGAAAAACGAAATTTTCCAGATGGCCATGCTTGAACCAAGTCTTGCTATACTTGACGAAACCGACTCAGGACTTGATATTGACGCTCTCAGGATTGTAGCAAATGGAGTGAACAAGCTAAGAACAAAAGATAATGCTTTTATTGTTATTACTCATTATCAGCGTTTGCTTGATTATATAATACCTGATTTTGTGCATGTAATGTACGATGGCAGAATAGTAAAATCGGGAGGGAAAGAATTAGCTTTTGAACTTGAAGAAAAGGGTTATGACTGGATTAAAAAGGAGTTAGAAGAGAAAAGTACTTAAAGTGCCTAAAGTTTGGAGTGCCTAAAGTACTTGCAGCTTGCGGCTTATAGCTTGTGGCTTTAAGTTGGGAGTACCAGAAGTTTAACAAATAGATCGAAAAATGGAAACATATAAAAATTTAAAAGATAAAATTCTTGAAACATACAGTGTTAACAGCGCTTTTCTTAATCAAACTAATTTTCTGACAGGTATAAGAGATAAAGCAATTACACATTTTGACACACTTGGTTTTCCTCATAATAAATTAGAAGATTGGCGACACACAAAGCTTACGGGAGTTTTAGAAAATGATTACTCTATTTGCATTGAAGACTCGGACGGAAATGTGGATGTAAATAAATTTTTCCATTGCGATATAACCGATCTCAATACCTACACGGCAGTACTGCTTAACGGTTGGTTTGCTTATAAAAATACTCCAATTACAAAACTTGCTGATGGAACTATTATAGCAAGCCTTACGCATGCGCTAAAGGAATTTCCTGAAATTGTAAAAAAACATTATGGAAAATATTGTGATATCGAAAAAAACGCTTTTGAAGCTTTGAATACAGCTTTTGCGCTTGACGGTATTTTTATTTATGTTCCCGACAATGTAATAGTTGATAAACCTATTCAGATAATCAGCATTCTGAACAAGAAAGAAAATATTTTAGTTCAGCCCAGAAACCTTGTTATTGTAGGAAAAAACAGTCAACTTAAACTTGTTCACTGCGATGATATTTTTTCGCATACACCAACACTCACTAATTCTCTTACAGAAATTTTTGTTGATGAAAATGCAAGTGTTGATCATTATAAAATGCAGAATAACGACAACCATTCCGCGTTGATAGCTACAACATATTTTCATCAGAAAGCTAACAGTAAATTATCGTCAAACACTATTACTCTTAACGGTGGATTTATCAGAAACAATACGAATGTAGCTATTAACGGCGAAAACTGCGAAACCAACCTTTACGGAATATACTTGGTTGACGGCAATCAAATAATAGACAACCATACTTTTGTTGATCATATAAAGCCAAACAGTACCAGTAACGAGATATTCAAAGGTGTTATAGACAATCAGGCAAAAGCTGTTTTTAGCGGGAAAATATTAGTACGAAAAGATGCTCAAAAAACAAACGCTTTTCAAACAAATAAAAATATACTTTTAACTGACGAAGCCACCATAAATACAAAGCCAACACTTGAAATTTATGCCGATGATGTAAAGTGCAGCCATGGTGCTACCGTTGGGCAACTTGATCATGAAGCTTTGTTTTATATGCGTTCACGCGGGATCAGCGAGGATAATGCAAAAATGCTGCTCATGTATGCCTTTACCGATGAAGTTATCACTAAAATTTCGATAGAACCCTTACGCGAAAAGATTTGCCAGCTTGTAAACAAAAGGTTAAAAGGTGAGTTATCAATTTGCGATCAGTGTGTAATGCACTGTGGCTGCGACGAGGCTGTAGTGTTTAATATTGATATGAGTAAGATATAGACTTTGCAAATACTAGGATAAATGTGACAAAATTTGAGTTGGCAGTCAGCAATTAGCAGACGGCAAAGATTGCCTTTATAACATTTGCAGTATAAATTAAAAGTGCAGCTAAAAGAGCAATATTTTTCGACACAAAAAACTTTTATTAAAAAGTATTGTAAATTTGCATAATTTCTTTAAAAATTGCAAATTTTTCGTAGTACTTATTACACGATAACAACATCCAGAATCATTAATTGCAGTAACTTTGGAAAAGGAGTTTGCTTTGTAACGATAAAAACTGATAAATGGGATAGTGGTGTAGAAGGTTATGAAGGGTTAAAGTTAAAAGGTATAAGTTGACAAGGCAAAAATAGTAATCAGTACATTTAGTGAACGGTAATCAGTGGAAAGACATCCGATTACCGTTCACCGATTACTGATTACCAAATGTATAAATTTACCCTATTTTGCAACATAGAACATATTTAATTTTATTCAGTTTATGAATATAATTTCATCAGGAGATTGTATTGTTTCCGGTAATTACCAATTGCATTCAAAATTTGAAAAGGTTGTAAATTTTTCTAATGGAAAAAAATTACTTTCTTTCGTAACCAAAGTAACAGGTAACGGACCTGTAAATATTGTTGTAAATAATATTGATGCTTTTAAAAAACCGGATGAGATTTTATTAAAAAACCATGTATTAATATATGGGGCAAATATTTTTAAACTCCAAAATTATTCCCATTATAATTCGGGAATAGACGAAATAAAATTTGATCAAAATATAATTTCCGAAAATATAATAAAATTATTACTAATTCTTATAAAACAGTCAGCTCCTCTTAGCCTGGCTTTTATTTTTGATAAATCACGTATAAATAATTTTTTTTCATCTTTTGAAAAAAAATTTATACAAAAAGTAAATTCTGCAATTGAAAAAATAAAACAAGGAGAAATTATTAAAGGGATTGAAATGTTGCGTGGCTGTGGCTTTGGGTTTACACCAAGCGGCGATGACTTTATTACTGGGATGTTAAATGCTTTTTACATTATTCATAAAATATCAGGAAAACAAGACCTTGTTAAGCTTAGAAGAAAGATTTATCTTACAGCGCAAACTGAAAATATTATTTCACATAATGCTATACATTTTGCAAGTAAAGGGCGATTCAACGAAGTATTTAAAGCCCTCATATTTTCGCTTAATGAGGATAATGATGAATTATTAAAGAAAAACACTATTAAATTATTGCAAACAGGTGAAACATCCGGAGCAGATACTTTAACAGGATTTTTATTTACTTTTGTAAACAAAAATACTTTTGTAAATATAAATTAAAAATGATGAATTTATAATTAAATTTTGCTTTACAACTTTACAAACTTTTTAACTTTATAAACTTTACACTTATAATATGTCAATAACTAAAGGAAAAATCATTAAAGGCGAATATTTTGATTCAGTAACACTCATGCTGGTATCAAAAGAAATTAACAAAACTGAAGGTGTAATTGATTCCGCAGTTGTTATGGGAACCAAAGAAAATAAATCAATTCTTGAAGCATCGGGATTGTTGATTTCCGATTTTGATAATACAGGGGATAGCGATTTACTGATTTGTATAAAAGCCGAGAATGAACAAATAACAGATAGTTTCTTAAACGATACTGAAAACATTTTCAAAAAGATAAGAAATAAAAATGACGACACCGAAGATTTCGCCCCCAAAAGTCTTGATGGCGCTATAAAAATCTTACCCGAGGCTAATTTGTCGTTAATTTCCATTGCAGGAAAATATGCTTCGGGTGAAGCAATGAAAGCTCTGAAAAAAGGTCTCCATGTTATGATTTTTTCTGATAATGTGAATATGGAAGATGAGCTAAAAATGAAGATTTACGCTACATCCAAAGGTTTATTAGTAATGGGTCCAGATTGCGGAACTGCTATAATTAATGGTATTCCTTTAGCTTTTGCTAATGTTGTAAACAGAGGAAATATAGGAATAGTAGCTGCTTCTGGTACCGGTTTGCAGGAAGTGAGTTGTGTTATTTCCAACGAGGGTGGCGGTATATCACAGGCAATAGGCACCGGCGGGAGAGACGTTAAAAAAGAAATTGGCGGCATGATGTTTATTCAGGCAATGCAGGCATTGGAAAAAGATAAGGAAACAGAGGTGATCGTGCTTATTTCCAAACCTCCGCACGAAGATGTTCTTGAAAAAATTTGTAAAGAAATTAAAAAAATAATGAAACCTGTTGTGGCTATTTTGATTGGAGGAAATGCTGAAAAAATCAGAGAAGCAGGAGCAATTCCTGCATCAACGCTCGAAGAAACAGGATTGATAGCAGTGGCTCTTTCCAAAGGAAAAAATACCGAAGCAATTAAAAAAGAATTACTGAAATCGGATGAAACAATAAAAGCGTTATCAGCCAAACTTTCTATTAATAAAAATAAAAAACAAAAATACCTGCGTGGTTTATTTAGCGGAGGTACGTTGTGCGACGAAACACAATTGATTTTAAAAGAAATGATAGGTTTTGTTTATAGCAATTCTCCGCTGAATAAAGAATTTAAGCTTGCAGATTCGTGGAAAAGTCAACAGAATACTATTATAGATATTGGTGAAGATGAATTTACCGTTGGTCGTCCACATCCAATGATAGATTTCTCGCTTCGTAATAAAAAAATTGTTGA
>JAAXXA010000668.1 GCA_013334735.1 Bacteroidota bacterium | reverse complement strand
TATGTTTATTCTTGAAAAAAGAATATTACAAAATGCCTTTCGGTATAAATTCTTTTGAGGCATTATTTTCGAGTTCATAAACATGTTCTTTTACAAGCTCTGCCCATTTTTTAGAATTGACTTTTTTATCAAACACCTTATAGGATATAGGTTTCCCAAAAGTAATGCTTATTTCGTTGTTTTGTTGTTTAAACATTTCGTCAACTAAAAAAAGCATTTCAATATTTGACTTAACACCAAGTTTTTTTCTAAGATTTGCTAAATTATAGAAAAAATTTGAATTATATCCGTTTATAAAAACGGGGATAATATCCCTTTCGTATCTGACTGCTTTTTTTATAAAAGTATTTTTCCATTCCAGATCAATAATTTTCCCTTTTTGTTTCCGCGAACATAATCCCGCGGGAAAGTATAAAACAGCAACATCCGAAGCAAAGGTTTTTTCAATAATATCGATATTTTCAGTATTCTTACCATGTTTATTAATTGGAATAAACAAAGGGCGTAAGTTTTCCAGATATAACAAAATATCATTTACAGGAAAAACAATATCTTTTCTCATTTTTCCCGCTGTAAGCATAAGCGCCAAGCCATCAAGCCCGCCGAGCGGGTGATTGGAGGCAATAATATATCTTCCCGTTAAAGAAAAATTCTCAGGATAAATAACTTTTATATTTACTCCTAACTCTTTAATTATTCCTTCAACAAAATCAACACCTGTTACATCTTTATATTTTTCAAGAATAATATTTATTTCATTTTCATGAAGGATTTTTTTCAAATAATTTAAAATAAAACGAGGAAGGATTTTAAGAATTCGGGCGTTCTTGTTTTTAATTATATTCTCAATGTCAACCCGTTTCTTTACAATTGGTATCGTGTTTTCGCTTACTGTATTTTCTGCCATTGAGTATCGTTATTATTTTTTTGTATTGCAAAGTTAATGATAATTTTTAAATCAGTTATGATACCAATCTTTTTTCTAAACGATACAATCGAATTCGCCGCGGCGAAGAAAAAATAGATTGGTATTTGCCGATTTGCTTTGTGTTTATTCTTTATTAAATAATATTACAGAAAGCTAATCGGTATGAGTCATTTTTTATTATATAATACCACTATGTCTGTGGTGATTTTTATTATTTTTTTTGGGCGTGCCCCTTTGGGTCGGGCTATCCGCTGCAAGTCCTCGTTCCGCTTCGCTTCTCTGTGGGCTTTCCGCTTCTATCCCTCACGCAAAGCATCCGACTATTGCCTTTTTGTCTTTTTTTAACTTTTCTCCTTGATGAACGGCGAAGCCTTCATGAGCACCTTAATAACATATAATTTTGCGAATACTAAAGTAACAAAAGAATCAATGCAAAATTATGCTTCCGCCCGCTCTGAAATATTTTAAGATTTCTAAGCAAAGCGAGTAAACTACTTTGCAAGAATTCTAAAAATATTTCATTCACTGCCTACCTTATTCCCGCAATTTTGCAATGCCACCGCTCTTTTCCTGCGGAGTTTATCCCGACAAATTGTCGGGGCAGGAATTAGGATGTTTTCAAAAATATAAGATGAATTATAAAAAAATATTTTGTAGTGCAGACAAAAAGCCATTTGAATTAAATTGAAATCTTATTTCTGCTGACGGCTTTGTGTAGGAAATATGCGTGTTGCTTGTGTGACGGACGGCTATTCGAAATTCCGCTATAAGCAAAAATAATAATAAATTACGCATTAAAGGTATCGGAATTTCGGTGCCGGAACACGCATATATCCGGCAGGTAATACCATTTGTTAATATAAAATAGTCCGAAGGATATTTTATATTTTACAATGGTAATGCCGATGCAATAGATGTTTTGTTCAATCTGTATATCATACTGATTGGACTAATACATATATGCTATCGGTACAAGAGGGGAGGAAAAAACCTTCGGCAGCAGAAAAGCTTTTCGTTCTTTTGGCTTTCAAAAGAACAAAAAAATAATTTAAACCTTTATTTTCTTGCTACGCAGGAATTAGGATGTCTTAGAAAATTTGCATTTTGCATTTTACATTTTACAATTTGCAATATTTATTTTTCACCTCACTAAAGTAACATTTCCTTTTTTAACAACTTCCCTTCCATCTGCAAGCGTTGCTCTTAGCCAATAAACAAAAACTCCAGTGTGGCATAACTCATTCTTGTATCTCCCGTCCCATCCCTTGTTAACATCCCTGCTCTCAAAAACCCTTTCGCCCCAGCGGTTATAAATACAAAAATCCATTTCTGTTATATTAT
>JAAXXA010000667.1 GCA_013334735.1 Bacteroidota bacterium | reverse complement strand
CAAATAACCCCAAAATGTTTTATTGATTATCAATGTGTTATGTAACCAAAAGCAAATGACTCCGTATAACTTTATTATATGAAAAATTATATAACAAATCCAGAAACAAAAAACGAAAAATAGTTCTTTGAATTAAACAAATAAATCAGAATGAGTTCCGGTACGCACTAAAATAATTTCGCTGTTGCGCTTGTCAGTTTTCCAAATAAGCAGCCAGTCGGGCTTTATGTGGCATTCGAGGCATTTGGAAAATTTGCCCTGTAGTTTGTGGGGTTTATATGATTCAGGAACAGTACCTATTTCCTGTAAATGCAAAAACACTTTATTAAGAAGCATTGTATCGTAATTTCTTTTTTTCAATAGCTCAAAATCTTTTTTGAACTGATTGGTGAAAATAAAAGAATACATCAGGAGTTGAGCTTTTTCATTAAATCACTAACTTTTTTTGCTTTAGTGCCTTTGCGCTCATTTGCATCCTGTATAGCTTTAATTGTTTCTGTATTGGGAATTAGTTCTTTTAAGTCAACAATTTCAACACTCGTAACAGTTGAACTGGTAAGTTTAGAAAGCAGTTTTTTTAAAAAAAGAAGCGCTTCCCTATTTGCTGGTTTAACAACAATTGCTTCCATATTATTTTTTTTACAAAGATACGAAATTATTTATAAATATTTCTGAAAAATACGATAGCAAAAAACACTTACGCACCAGGGATAAAAAGTTATGATCCTGTGATAATATGATAGCAAAAACTGAAAGCACACTAATCTATAGTAAGAAAAAAACTATCAAGGCAACCATTCTTAGAGGACAACAAGTAAATGACTCCAAGTCGTTTGCTTATTTTTTTGTAACTGTAAAATTTACAAACCTTTTATCATCTTTTTTTGAAAAATAAAAAAAGATGTCAGAAATATCAATTATTTTTGTGTTTTAACAAAAAAAAATATGGCATCAAACTTAAAAAATTTATCAGATCATAATACTCAAAGTATTCCATCTGCTGTTGATATGCGCTTTGGTATTGTCGTTTCTGAATGGAACAGCGAAATTACTAACTCTCTTTTAAGAGGCGCAACTAATACAATACTTGCTAGTGGAGCTAAAGAAAGCAATATCCTAATAAGTTATGTACCGGGTAGCTTTGAACTTCCTCACGGAGCCCAACTTCTAATTGAATCAGACGAAGTTGATGCTGTTATTTGCTTAGGTTGTATTATTCAGGGTGAAACCAGACATTTTGAATTTATATGCAAAGCTGTTGCCGAAGGGATAATGAATTTGGGTCTTGATTATAATATTCCGGTTATTTTTGGCGTATTAACAACAAATACGCTCGAACAGGCAATTGATCGTTCGGGAGGAAAACATGGAAATAAAGGTGTTGAAGCAGCTGTATCAGCTATAAAAATGATAGACTTACAAAAAGATTTTGAATAGAATAAATCTATCCTGATTAATTCATGAATTCTTTAAAACTCTACACATTTGTCATTTCGAACGAATTGAGAAATCTAAAATATTTCGACAATAGATTTCTCGTTATCACTCGAAATGACAAGATTATCATGAGTTTTATGGGATTTTGCTTAATTTTGTGAATTAATCAGGCTATTTATAATAAATGATAAAAAAACCTTTAAATATAGTTTACATGGGAACCCCTGAATTTGCAGTGGCTCCCCTTGACACCTTATTAAATAATGGTTATAAAATAAGCGCGGTTATTACTTCGCCTGATAAACCTGCAGGAAGAGGTTTGAAAATAAATGAGTCCTCTGTAAAAAAATATGCTGTTGAACACGGTCTTAAAGTACTTCAGCCAACAAACCTTAAAAGTCCTGAATTTATTGATGAATTAAAAAGTATAAATCCCGATTTACAAATAGTCGTTGCATTTCGAATGTTACCTGAAATATTATGGAAACTTCCTGTAATTGGCACATTTAATCTCCATGCATCCCTCCTGCCGCAGTATCGTGGGGCTGCGCCAATTAACTGGGCTATTATAAACGGAGAATCAAAAACTGGTGTAACTACATTTTTTATAAACGAAAATATTGATACAGGGAACATAATCATGGCTCAGGAAGAAAAAATTCTCCCTGATGATACAGCCGGTGAATTGCATGACAGGCTTATGAAAACCGGAGCCGGGCTTGTTTTAAAAACTGTTCGATCTGTTGAAATAAATAATTATAATGCAACTCCTCAAAATTCTATGTTTTCTGAATTTTCCGATTTAAAAATTGCTCCTAAAATTTTTAAAAATACCTGTAAAAT
>JAAXXA010000666.1 GCA_013334735.1 Bacteroidota bacterium | reverse complement strand
TGATACTTCGACAAGCTCAGTATAAACCAAGCAGAAACGGAATATGAGGCATATTTGTTCGGGTGAGCAAGCATCCCGATATTGAGTTTGTAACATTTTACATAGTAAAATTAACAAAACTCATAATCGGGATAGATTCCGCAGGCATCGGATGAAGGAAAAAGCTCTTACCGGGGGAGGTCTCCCAGAACATCGGGAGAAGTCAGCAGAGGTCATAGTAGTTATAGGAAACGAGCCGGAATAAAGATTCGGAGGACTTACAGAAGTAGCGAAGGACTGAACGTTCAGTCGTTTCAAATTCGATAGAGAGGTTAAAACTTCGAGTTTACTAGCTCTATCTTAAACGAAACACAGTAAAGTTGGTGTAAAGAGCGACTTTGCTCGTACTTAACAGCCTGTCCCGTACCGTATGTCGGGAAACCGCCGTATACGTGAACCGTACGTACGGTGGTGTGAGAGGCGCACTCCGTCAGTTAGTTCTGTCGGAGCCGTCTACTCGATTATGCTTGCGTGCTATTACTCAAATGTCAATCTCAAATGTCCGCCAAGTCCTTGCTGTATTATCCTTATCAAGGTTGATAATCGTATGTCGCTTGCATCATTTTCTATCCGAGATATATAGTTTTTGGTTGTCCCCACTTTTAAGGCAAGTTCTTCCTGTGTCAATTGCTGCTTTTTCCTTTCTTCTTGCAATAATACTCCAAACTTAAATGCTTCAAATTCTTCTTCATACTCTGTCCGACTGGGAGTACCTACCTTACCGTATTTTTTGTCTAAATGATCGTCCCAGTTTACTAATTTATTTTTTTCCTGTTTTGTCTTCATAGTATTGTTTTTTTAATCGTTCTGCTTTTTCTATTTCTGATTTTGGTGTCTTCTCTGTCTTTTTGTGAAATCCGTTTAACAAAATAACTAATCGTCCTTCGTCAAAAAAACAAAAAATACGGTATATGTTACTGCCTAATTTAATCCTGATTTCATATATTCCCTGTGTCCCTTCCAAATGTTTGAAGTATTTCTCAGGAATCTGAGGCAAGGTCTTTACTAAATCAATTACCCAGTCTATCTTGCATTGTACTTGTATTGTCTGAGAATTGTAAAAGTCCCAAAAATAGTCACCAAAAACATATATTGTCCGTAGATATTTTCCAATCATGATGCAAAGTTACCTCTTTAGGTAATAACTTCCAAATTTTTCATCGACTTATTTTTCACAGATGTAAAAAATAGCATGAAGCATAACGATTGGCTGCTTGATGGCGGGCGGGTTTTATAACCACTTCCCTGTCACACGCTACAAAGATAATTAATTTTAATAATGTTTAAAATTGCACTTCCGCCCCGCCTGATGCAAAGCCTTGCTGTTAGCGTGCGTTGGATTCATTTTCTGTCGTATTTTTAATTATTTAATCACCACCATCTTTTTTCCGTCACTGTTTTGCGCTTTAGTCTGTAGTTGGTTAATCCTTCAAACAGCGTATTGATAAACCGTCCCTCTTAGCACAATCGCCTGTATTCACATTCGTACTATAAAGGCTTAAACCCAGCGACCAAGCATAGGATGAATTGCTTTCGGTAGAACTCCACCAACCATTATAATAACCAATGCTCAAAAATAAGCTATTGGTTTGAAGTATATGTCGGTCTCCACTGGGTAATGCCGTGAAACCACTTGTATTTATTGCGCCTTTATTTGGACTTTTCCAATGAGTAGTTCCTGATTCTTTCATTTTTCCGCCCGCAATTTTTTCGCCTCCTAAATTGTTTATTAAAATTGTCCATTCATCATTACTGGGCAAATGCCATCCTACAGGACAAGCAGTTTTTGCTGCGTCCCAAGTATAAAGCCTACCATAAATATTGCATTTGCAGGTATCATCCTTATAACACCAGCTTTCATTTGCATTATAATTTAGATTTTCTGCCATCCAAGTTTGTGTCTCTATTTGAACAGTTTTGTAGATTGTACTATCCCTCGCATCATTAAAAGTAGCTGTCACCTGAGCTAATGAACTCATTGATATAATCAAAATTATTATTGTCAATAATAGAGGTTTGTTTTTCATATTTCAATTTTTTTATAAAAACACTTGTCTGTTTACCGGTTCTTCCTCTTTTTTTCCAATGAACGCTAACGGTTGCAAGCTTATTTAGTGCGGAATTAGAAAGCACGGTTATGTCTTAACCCCCTATAAGTTGGACACTTTTATTAAAAGAGTTTAGTACATTTTCATCCAAATTTTCATTCATCATCCGATTAGCAAAGGTAGCAGTATTTCC
>JAAXXA010000665.1 GCA_013334735.1 Bacteroidota bacterium | reverse complement strand
AGTCAATATTACCCTTAAAAAAGTTTAGATGAACTTCATCAAAATTTTCATCAAATACAGCACCTAGATTAGAATCAGACAGATGAAAATGATTAGGTCTAAAATCTAAAAAATCTTTTATGACTTTGTTGTAATCTTTCTTAACAAAAGCTGCATATTCAGCAGCGTGCGATAAATCTAAGCAAAACTTTACACCGGTTTCATCAATAATTCTTTTTATATCTTGTGTACTAGCCCCAATGTGTACATGTCCCATTGAAGAATATGGCATATTCTCTATATGGAGTCTTGGGTCAAAATTCTTTTTCAAAAAATTAATTGTATTTTCGATACTGCAAC
Source organism: Bacteroidota bacterium (assembly GCA_013334735.1). Taxonomy (GTDB): domain Bacteria; phylum Bacteroidota; class Bacteroidia; order Bacteroidales; family CG2-30-32-10; genus JAAXXA01. Next base: position 1,948 of record JAAXXA010000665.1, on the reverse strand, counting down.
ATTCGCTTTCAATTAATTCAGAATGAACTATAATTTTGTCACTTTTAAATTCGTTTGCCGTCTTTATAGCCCAAGTTAAGGATTCTAAATTGCCAGCTTCTTTACAGGAGTTTGCGTAGTTAATACACTGACCATAGTTTGGCGCATGAACGACAACTGGTTTTTTATACTTTTTTACAAAAGAATAACTAAATCCAGAACTACCATAAAGCTCTATAAAATCTGCATAGGGAATTGTTTTTTCAAATTCTTTAATATCAGACAAAGGACCTATTTTTATTCCAATTTTTATCATTAATATGATTTTATCATATAAAAAGTGATACTATAAGATAAATGGATATAAAAATTGCAAAATACTTATCGGAATGTGGCGTCGCCTCACGCAGAAAAGCTGAGGAGTTAATTGATAATGGAAAAGTAAAAGTTAACGGCAAAGTAATGGATAACGTCGCAGAAAGAATAAACCCAGATAAAGATAGCGTAGAAGTATTTGGTAAAAAAGTATCCAGACAAAAACTTGTATATTATATTTTATATAAGCCTGTTGGCTATATAACGACAACTGAAGATAGACACGCTGATAAAATAGTTACAGAATTAGTCCCTGAAAAACCACCTGTTTGGCCAATTGGGCGACTAGATAAAAATACTTCCGGGCTTTTAATACTAACAAATGACGGTAATTTAACTCAGGAAATCACCCACCCTAAATTTAAAATACAAAAAGAATACGAAATAATTACTAATTCAGAACTTGACGAAAAGCAGATAACTAAAATACAAAAAGGGGTTATGCTAGATGACGGCTTTATTAAACCTAATCTTTTCGAAAAAATAGAAAAAAATCACTATAGAATGATTTTATCCGAAGGACGAAATAGAATTGTAAGAAGAATTATTGAAGAGATAGGAAAAAGAGTCGCTCAGCTTAAGAGAACACGAGTTGGAAATTTACGACTAGAGTATATACATATAGGAAGCCATAAGAAAATATCTGAAAAAGAAATTAGGAAATTGCTATTCAATTAATTTTTATTTGTAGCACTATTACTAGCTTTTTTATCAATAATTAATTTTACAAATAAAATTAATCCTACAAATAAGAACATTAGAAACCAAAGTGAAAATAATAGTTTTACATTTAGAGTTGCTAAAGAATACCCGCCCACTATATATATTATATAAGATGGCAATCTTCCAATAACACAGATAGTAATAAATTTCAAAATAGGCAGACTAGTAAGCCCTGCTATGTATGTTACAAAATCATCGGGCGTTCCCGGAGTTAGATATATCAAAAAGAAGGTAAAAAAGGTTTTATCTCCGGAGAGTTTATCAACCTTTTCAAACTTTTGTTTTCCCATTAAATTTTTAACAAATTTTTTTCCGTACTTCCTAGAAAGTGAAAAAGCAGATACAGACCCTAAAGTTAATCCAATAACTGCATAAACAAGACCCCAGATCGGACCAAAAAAGAATGCTCCAAGCCCCACTAAAACTTCTCCAGGAACAACTGGGAACATCGCCTTTAGCGAAGCTACAAACATATAAATAACTGGCGCAAGAAACTTTGATTCTGAGATAAACTCTTTTATAAATCCCGTCCTAAAACCGTACCAAAATAAAAAAACAAACAGTGCATATACAAATATTATTAAGACAGTTTTTAAAAATTTATCTAAACTAAATTTTATTTTATTCATTTATAAACTTAATTTTTTATAGCTAAACTTTTCAAGCTCTTTTTCTATATCATTATAACTTTTACCTGCCAATACACCGCCTGCTATAAAAACTTCTGCAGTAACATCAGCTAAACAAAAATCTGGAACTGAAAATATCTCTTTTTCAACATCATTTTCGAATTCGAAATCAATTAGCACTAAGCCCTTTAAGCCGTCCTGAAAAACATCCACTTCCGCTATAAAGTGATCATGGTGATAAA
>JAAXXA010000119.1 GCA_013334735.1 Bacteroidota bacterium | reverse complement strand
CATTATTTTTTGCTTATTATGATAAGAAGCGAAAATCGGAAAGTTGGTTTTTTCATTTGTTTTTGTTTTTTTCTGGTCGAACAATGGTCGAACAAAAAAGCCAAAAACATTAAATATTCAGGTCAAAACTTTAAATACCAATTTTTAAAGTAATTGAGCGTGTAACATTTAGAGTATTTCATTCTATATATTACACGCTCTTTGAGGTTTCGTCCGGATTCGAACCGGAGTAAACGGTTTTGCAGACCGGCGCCTAGCCACTCGGCCACGAAACCTGATCATTTAACTTTGCAAATTTAGAGAAAATAGTTTTAATTAAAAAATATTTTTCAAAACTTTAGGCACTTCAAGTACTCTAGGCACTTTAGGCACTCCGCTGCTGTGGCGAACTTTAGGCACTCTTTGCCAAAGTTACACTAACTTTATTTACTTTTCCTCCTAAAGGCGGATGCAGCTTAGATAAAGTTATGCGGCAACTTTCAATTTGCGGTAATGATTTTATTAATTTATCTGTAATACGTCTGACAACATGTTCAAGTAGTTTGCTTTTTATTGCCATCTCATCCTTTACTAAATTATATACTTCCTGATAATTAACTGTTCCTGAAAGGTCATCTTCTGTTTCTGCCAAATCAGTATTAGTATTAATTTCGATATCCACGGTAAAATAATTGCCGATTAGCTGTTCTTCTTTGAAACAGCCGTGAAAGGCATAAAATTCCATTTCATGCAAAGTAATTATTGCCATATTTACATTTTTACACGGCAAAAATACAGAAAAATAAAAAAAACGTATTAATTTTTTAAATCTTTATAAACTTCGATTTAATGAATTTGCTGAAAAATGCAAATATATTAGTTCTGTATTACCGAATCTAAATATCTTTGTGCCTTGAAAAAGAAAATATATTAAAATAAGGGATATTATGGAAGCTAAACCGGAAAAATCATTAAATTTTATTCATGAAATTATCGAAGAAGATAACAAAACAGGTAAGCATGGAAACATTGTTCATACAAGGTTTCCGCCTGAGCCTAATGGTTATTTGCATATAGGTCATGCCAAATCAATTTGTCTTAATTTTGGAACAGCAGCAAAATACAACGGGCTTTGCAACCTCCGCTTTGATGACACAAATCCAGTTAAAGAAGATGTGGAATACGTTGATTCAATTAAAGAAGACGTACGTTGGCTTGGTTTCGACTGGGAAGACAGGGAATTTTATGCTTCCGATTATTTTGAAACTTTATACAACTATGCTGTAATTCTTATCAAAAAAGGAAATGCCTATGTATGCGATTTAACGGTTGAAGAAATAGGGCAATATAGGGGAACTGTTACTCATGCAGGGAAAGAAAGTCCATACAGGAATCGTTCTGTTGATGAAAATTTAGATATGTTTAGCAGAATGCGCTCCGGCGAATTTGCCGATGGCACAAAGGTTTTAAGAGCTAAAATTGATATGGCTCACCCAAACATGCTGATGCGCGACCCTATTCTTTATAGGATAATTCATACAGAACATCACCGCACCGGTAATAAATGGTGTATTTATCCTATGTATGATTATGCGCACGGACAATGCGATTCAATTGAACATATTACTCATTCTATCTGTACTCTCGAATTTGAAGTGCACCGTCCTTTATACGATTGGTTCATTAAAGAGCTGGAAATACACGCTCCTCAGCAAATTGAATTTGCAAGGTTAAATATTACACATACTGTAATGAGCAAGCGCAAATTGCTAGAATTAGTACAGGAAAATTATGTAAAAGGATGGGATGATCCTCGAATGCCTACAATTTGCGGATTAAGAAGAAGGGGATATACTCCTGAATCTCTAAGGAATTTTGCAGATATAATAGGTGTGGCGAAACGCGACAATGTTATTGATTTTGCTTTACTTGAACATTGTTTGCGCGAAGACCTTAATAAGCAAGCTTTACGCCGCTTAGCCGTATTGAATCCTTTAAAACTTGTTATCGAAAATTATCCTGATGAATTAGTCGAAGAGCTTGATGCTGTTAATAATCCTGAAAATACAGAAACCGGTTTACGAAAAGTACCATTTTCGAAGATACTTTATATTGAACAGGAAGATTTTATGGAAAACCCTCCTGCAAAATTCTTCCGTTTAGCGCCCGGTAACGAAGTTCGTTTAAAGTATGCATATATTATAAAATGTACAGAAGTAATTAAAGATAATAATACCGGAGAAATTAAAGAAGTTCATTGTACTTACGATCCTGAAACACGCAGTGGAATGCCTTTAAGTAACCGTAAAGTAAAAAGTACTATCCATTGGGTTTCCGCAAAACACGCTCTTGAAGCAGAAGTAAGGCTTTATGAACAACTTTTTACTAAAGAAAATCCTGAGGCAACGGAAGAAGGAAAAGATTTTAAAGATAATATTAACCCAAACTCCCTTCAGATAAAAACTTGCTTTATTGAACCATCTCTTTCTGAATCCAAGTCGGGCGAAAAATATCAGTTCGAACGAATAGGGTATTTTTGTGTTGATCCTGATTCAGATAAAGGCAAACCGGTTTTCAACAGAACTGTTACTTTAAGAGATTCATATAAAATTGTGAAGTAATAAAAAAAGGTATTTGAACTTTTGTCATTTCGACAACGGGATATATCTGTTTTGGGGTTTTAGATTTCTCGCTTTCACTTCGACACTTCGATAAACTAAGTGCGGCGCTCCCCTCAGTGTTCGCTCGTAAATCATAATGAAAATGAGTTTGGTATGACAAATGAGAATCGAACTTTTGAAGCGCTTTATTTTTCGATCAATTCTCTTATTACAACCGAAGCCATAAAACATCCAAACACAGCGGGCATATAAGAAATAGTACCTACTATTGATTTTTTATTTTTTTCATCTTTAATAATTTCCATAGAACCTTCATTTACTTCTTCGGATGAAAACACAACTTTAAATCCCGTGTAGATGCCAAGTTTATGAAGTCTTTTACGTAAATAATAAGCTAATTTGCAGTTATACGTTTCAGAAATATCAGACACTTTAATCAGGGAAGGATCAAATTTTCTGCCCGCACCTAAGGAACTAATAATTTGATAATTCATCTCCAGACATTTTTGTATAAAAAATACTTTAGGTGATAGGGTGTCAATTGCATCAACCACATAATTATAGGTAGCAATTGATAGAAGTTCAGGAATTTTTTCGTCAATAATGTAATCTTTTACTATTTTAAGATTCAAATTGGGGTTAATGTCCATTAATCTATTACCAACTATATCTACCTTATATTTTCCTTCGGTGCTAATAAGCGCGGGAATTTGACGGTTGCGGTTACTAGCATGTACAATATCGGGGTCAACTATTGTTAAACATCCTATTCCTGCTCTGCATAACATTTCAGCTGCAATTGCTCCAACACCGCCTAATCCGGCAATTAATACATGTGAATCGGAAAGTTTTTTTAATTTTTCTTTTCCAATAAGTAGTTCCGTACGCTCCTGCCAGCTTTCCATTTATTATTATGTTTATTTAAAAAAATCTTTATTATTAAACAAAAATAAAAATTTATCAAATTATTTGAGAAGATATTAATAGTTTTTATACTTTTGTAGTTCAATTGTCCTGTGGTGTAACTGGCAACACGTCTGACTCTGAATCAGAAGAGTTCAGGTTCGACCCCTGACAGGACAACAAAAACCCCTTGATTATCAATTTAATCAAGGGGTTTTTTATTTTGCGAATAGATGCAATTCTAGTTAAAAAGTCTTGGTGTTTTTGACGAAACAGTAGATGAACTTGTAAATGGGTTAGGATTCATAAATCTAAGTGATACTTCAATTCCTCCTTTACCCAAAGATGCTTTTGACAAACCAGATGTATTAACATCGTAGCTGATGCCAATTTGATATTGGGCTATTTCCAGTGTAACACTAGGAATAATAGCATCTCCTACCCTGTAATACATGCCCAAAGAAGCTGCCGCACCTTTTATATTGCCTGTATATTTAGATGGATCCATTAATTGATAACGGAAAGCTGTTCCTACAATAATGTTTTTTAATTTTCCCTGTTGCACAATTGCTAATGATGGCGCAATAGAAGATTTGGCATTTTTAAAACCAATGAGTGATGATGCGTGAAAAACCATTTTAAGAGGTAATTTATCAACAGATGAAGAATAGAACGATGTGTTTGGCTGAGTAACATGAAAAAATGATATTCCTGCATTAACATTCATTTGGTTGTTGGCTGTTGCATACATAGGTCCTTTCGAAAATGACCATTGTAATCCGGCAGCAAAATCAGGGTATGATTTACTGTTTGTATGAGTAGGTTCAAGAGATGGTAAGCTTGAGTCGTAATTAGTGCCATTATATTGATTACCCCATTTAACTTCTTCAAAGTTCATACTTTGTTGACCAAATCCGCCCTGAATACCTGCAGAAAGAGTATTAAAAGAAGATATTTGAACGTGGTAAGCCAGAGATAAATTTATCTGATTCAAGCCAAGTTGCGATTCTCCTGCTTTATCGCTTAAAACAGAAAGCCCAATACCTAATGCGCCTGTTGATGAAGGTTTTTTCAGGCACATATCATAAGAAAACGCGAAGGTTTTGTATGGAGTTGAAATATTTCTCCATTGGTCTTTATAATTTACAAAAGCGCGCATACTACCATCAAAACCACCGGTAAGCGCAGGATTTAAAGTTAAAGGTGATAAATAAAACTGAGAAAAATGATTATCCTGAGCTTTAGTTTCAGATGTAATTTGGATTAATCCCCAAAATATAATGCAACTAAATAATAATTGAATTTTGAATGATATATTTTTCATAAAAATAAATTTTTATTTTACTAATGTTACATTTCCCTTTTTTTCTGACATATTACCATCCCAGTATGTTACTTTTACATAATATACAAATGTTGCTTTAGATAATTCCTTGCCTTTATAAGTACCGTCCCAACCTGTTTTTTCATCTGTGGTTTCGAATACTTTTTCTCCCCATCGGTCATATATAATAAAAATAATGTCCTTTATGCCCTGCCCGTAAACATATAATACATCATTTTGTCCATCCTTATTTGGTGAAAATGCATCCGGTACGAAAATTTCGGATGTCCTTTCAACTGATATTGTAATTGTGTCGGAGTTTACGCATCCATTGGTGTCTGTAACAAAAACTACATAAGATATATTTTCTGCAGGAGTGGAAATAGGATTTTGAATATCTGAATAATCAAGATATGTTGAAGGAACCCACAAATAAGAAACTCCACCTGATGCATCTAACTGTGCCGGTTGCCCTATAAATACAGTAGTATCTTGTGATGCGAGAATTTGTGGTAAAGGATGAATTTTGAAATTAATAGGAGCAGTAGTAGATGTACCCATTAAACTTGTTAAAACGCATTGATATTTACAATTATCGCTTGGTAAAATTCCCTGGGTATATACCAAAAGATCGGCAGTAGTTACTCCCTGATAAGTTGCATCATCAACAAGATTAATCCAACCTGTATTATTGCAGTTTTTCTGCCATTGGTATTGAATTATGCCTCCCGTATCTCCTGCGCTAAAGGTAATAGCATCTAAGGAATTAAAGCAAATTGCCGTATCAATAGGTTGTAGTAAATTTAATCTTAAACTACGTAAAATAAATTTGTTTGAACTAGAAGAGAAATCCGTAATGCCGGTTGTCATATTTTTATTCACCCATTGTGTTTCATTTACAGGGTCATTAGCATTAAAACCTTGAGGATTACCAAGCGCTATATGCCATGCATTAACTGTATATTGCCATATTGATGCATATTGGGGAATAAATAAATTTCCCTGATCCTGATTATTCCATCCTAGTTTTAATTTAGCATTACTTCCGCCGGCATTGCTTTCCTGAATTACATAGGTATATTGTACGCAAGCAGGGTTATTGTCGGTTATTGGATTTAAACCGGATTCAATTCTTACGCTAAAGGTATCAGCTACCCCGAGCGAATTATCGATGGTAACAGGTTTGTAACTATTAATAGCATCACCAACAGGAAAACGAAAATCGGAAGTTGACCATGTTTTCTTTACAAGAGAACCGGGAGAAACAATACCATTTGTAACGATAAATCTATCCTTAGATGCGTTTGTAATTACAGCATTTGCATTAAGTACCAAATCATAATCATCAATAATAATTTTATTTGCAACGAAATTCAAGTTTTCATTAATATTTGTTTTTATGCTTATACTTTTATTATCATTACCGTCAATAAACAGGTTTGCAAATGTTGTAGTTTTTGTTCCTCCGATATCTTGCACAGCGCCTTCTAATTTAACATTGCTGTTATTAACTGAAACAAAATCACTATTGTTTATGAAATTAGTAGCATACGAGGTATCTAATAACTTAATAGTTCCATCATTAACTATTGTAGCATTAGCATCGTTTTTTAAAGATCCTATAATATTAACAGAAACATTTTTAACCGTCATTTTCGAATTTGCTCCATAATTCATTAACTGGAGGTTCTGTGCATGAACAAAAATAATGCTTCCTATTAACAATACAATTAGTAAAATTTGCTTTTTCATACTTATATTTTTATATAATTAAGAATAATTACGGACAAGTTACAGATTGATTGGCATTATTGCCTAAACATCAACACAAACTTGATTTATTACAACTAAGGATTAACTGATTGAGTAGTAATATTACCGTTAATATCAACACCCAATTTCCATGAAGAGCCATTTGAATCTTTTAAAATAACACCGTAAGGACTAGTATTAGGATTTTTATATAAAATATCGCCACCTGTTAAAACTATTACTGATGTTACGGTTCCTGTTCCTGCAAGAACTGAAGTACCATTTGCACCGGTTGGACCAGTATCTCCTGTAGAACCTTTTGCGCCGTCATTACCTGAAGGGCCTGTTGCTCCATCAGCGCCGGAAGGACCAGGATCGCCTGTTGCACCTGTTGCGCCATCTGCTCCGGAAGGACCGGTTGCTCCTATTGAACCGTCTGCTCCAGAAGGACCGGTTGCTCCTACTGCACCATCAGCGCCTGAAGGACCTGTTGCTCCTATTGCACCGTCAGCGCCTGAAGGACCGGTTGCTCCTATTGAACCATTAGCACCTGAAGGACCTGTTGCTCCTATTGCGCCATCAGCGCCGGAAGGACCAGTTGCCCCTATTGAACCATTAGCGCCTGAAGGACCTGTTGCCCCCTGAAGACCCTGAGGCCCTTGTGGACCCACAGCACCATCAGCGCCGGAAGGACCTTGAATGCCTTGTAGCCCCTGTATCCCCTGCAAACCTTGCGAACCAGTTGCACCTGCAGGACCTTGAGTACCTGCTGCACCATCAGCGCCTGCAGGACCTTGTGGACCTATAGCCTGTATCCAATTCGTTCCATTCCAGTAATAAAATCCGGGTGTAACATCATTAACTGTTGCAGTATTATATATCAATAAACTGGTTGCCGGTGTAGTTCCAATAGGAACAGGACTTTGATTTGTTGTTTGAGTTAAAGCTACACGAGGTATAAGTATTCCTTGATTTGATGAACTTAAATCAAGTACTGCTGATGCATCCGGTGGAACTCCTGTTGCATTAACTGACACGCCCTGTTGTTGAGCAACACAAATGCCTAAAGTTAAAAAAGAAAATATTACAGAAAGTAATACTTTTTTAGTTGTTTCTTTTATCATTTTCATAATTTGGTAAATTTTAATAATTAATAAATTTCAGGCTTATTATTGTAGAGAATTTAAATGTAAAAAAAGAATTATTTTAATAAAACATTGCAAATATATATGTATTTGTATCTAATCAAAAGCAAATATACAAAAATTATTAACAAATGATTTTTAATTAAATTATTTTAAAGATTAAAA
>JAAXXA010000664.1 GCA_013334735.1 Bacteroidota bacterium | reverse complement strand
GCATAAACCTGATAAGCCGCAGTGGTAGCGCAGTTCCAATTACAGCGCAAGGCTGGGATGCTTTTATGAAAAATAAAGGATAATGGAGTATCCTAAAGAACTTATTAAAATATAAAAAAGGAGTTTTTTTTAAAATTATAGTCGGCAGTTTACAGTTGGCAAAACAATTACCTGTTGTAAATTGTGGATTGCCGACTGTGGGATTCTAATTTAATCTTTGACTATTCTTTTTGTAAGCCGATTATTGAAAGATACATATTAATTATTTTTTTAAAACTATAAATGCAATATACTCAACTATTCGTAATAATCACAATTTTCAAATCATTCCAGCCCGAGATGATTTTTGGAATTTTAGTAATTATTTTTCTCTTGTTTTGTACCGCAATTTTTTCAGGAACTGAAATTGCTTTTTTTTCTTTAAGCCCTGCTCAATTGGATGAAATTAAAACAATTAAAAGTAAAAAAAGTAAAGAAGTTTTAAAATTACTTGATAATCCAAAAAAATTATTAGCTACTATTTTAGTTGCAAACACCTTCATTAATGTCGGAATAATAATTATTTCCACATATATCACTTATGGATTGTTTAATCTGAACGATAATGCTTTATGGGGATTTTTAATTCAGGTGGTTTTAGTTACATTTATCATTCTTCTTTTTGGCGAAATAATACCCAAAATTTATTCAACGCATCATTCGGTAAAATTTGCTTTGTATGTTGCCAAACCTATCATTTTTTTCTCTCATTTTTTTTATCCTTTCAGTTGGTTTTTAATGGGTTCTACATATATTATTGATAAAAGAGTTACGCGAAAAAGCCATAAAATTTCTATCAATGAACTTTCGAAAGCGCTCGATTTAACAACTAATAAAGATACGCCCGAACAAGAAAGAAAAATTTTGAAAGGAATTGTTAAATTTGGAAATATAGAAGTTAAAGAAATTATGAAATCGAGAGTTGATGTTACTGCTGTTGAAATTAAAACAGATTTTAAACAACTCATTAATATTATACTCGAATCGGGATATTCACGAATTCCTGTTTATAAAGAAAATTTCGATAGTATAGCTGGAGTCCTTCACATTAAAGATCTTCTTCCTTATTTGGATATTCCGCAAGGTTTTAAATGGCAAACGCTTATCAGAAATGCATACTTTGTTCCCGAAAGTAAAAAAATTAACAATCTTCTCGAAGAATTTCGTGAAAAAAAGATTCACATGGCTATAGTGGTTGATGAGTATGGCGGTACTTCCGGATTACTTACTCTCGAAGATATAATGGAGGAAATTGTAGGAGAAATAAATGATGAATTTGATATTGAAGATGTGGTTTTTTCAAAACTTGATGAAAATAATTTTGTTTTTGAAGGAAAAACATTACTTAATGATTTTTACAAAATTACCGGTGTTGAGGCTGGTTTTTTTGATGAAGTTAAAGGCGATTCAGATACAATAGCCGGATTATTACTTGAACTTGGAGGTAAAATACCCGAAAAAAATGAAAAAATAGTTTTTAAGAATTTTATTTTTACCGTTGAAGCTGCCGACAAACGCAGTATTAAAAGAATAAAAGTTACCAAAAATGGAATATCTAAAAATAACACAAATGAAATTGAATAATATTTTAAAATATTTATATGCTGCATTTTTATTGGTTTCTCTTGTATCATGCGGTGATAGAGATACTATGCCAAAACCAAAAGGATATTTCAGAATAGATTTACCTGTAAAAAAGTATGTAATGTTCGACTCTGTATATCCCTATTCTTTTGAATATTCCGTTTACTCCAAAATTATTCCCGACACCAACAAAAATGCAGAACCATTTTGGATCAACTTATATTATCCAAGGTTCAACGGAACTATTCACATTAGCTACAAATATGTTAAACATAATTTTGCCAAATATGCTGAGGATTCATACAATCTTGCAATGAAACATATATCAAAAGCTAATAATATCGATAATGATCGATTTGATTTTCCGGAGAATAATATTCATGGAATTATTTTTAATATCGAAGGAAACGATGCTGCATCTCCTTATCAGTTTTTTTTAACCGACAGTATTTCAAATTTTGTAAGAGGCGCTTTGTATTTTAATATCAAGCCAAACAACGATTCACTTTCGCCGGTTATAGGAGATATTAAAGAAGATATTCTGCATATTATAAAAACATTCAAGTGGAAAAAATATTAGGACTTACTTACTACTCGTACATCATCCACGGAAACGTGAAAACCCTGATGCAGGACAACAAGCGCTTGCTGAGCGGAGCCGAAGCAA
>JAAXXA010000118.1 GCA_013334735.1 Bacteroidota bacterium | reverse complement strand
CCCGGGATGACCTACCCGGCCAAGCTGTGCCGCGACCTGAACCTTGATTTCGTCAACCTCGGCTTCGGCGGCGCCGGCAAAGCCGAGCCGAACGTGGTGGACCTGGTCAACTCCATCCCCGCGTGCTGCTACATCTTCGATCTGGGAAAATCGTATGGGATGCAGGACAGCACGGCTTTCAGGAAAATGATATTGTCTCAATGGTGAAACTGGTAACAAAATATGCGGTGTTGGTCCGAAAGGCGGAAGATATTCGCTATGAACTGGAAAAAGCATATTATCTGGCTATATTACTTTATACAATGTTTAGTAGCTATGATAATTATTTACTTTTATAGTGTTAGTTGTAAAAAAAATTATTTTGCATACCTCAATAATTTATTCTTTTACAATCTTCTTAACAATTACAGTCTTATTGTCTGTTACTTTAATAAAATAAACTCCGGCAGGCAGTTCCGAAATATTTAACTTGGATAAATTGCCTTTAATTTCAATACTGTTTAAAAGCGCACCATTCAAATTAAATAATTCAAGAATAGTTTTATTGTTTTTTGAAAAAGCAGGAAAATCTATTATAACATGATCGAAAGCAGGGTTTGGATAAATCATAATTTGCTTCTCTGGCTCAATTATGCCAATTCCTGCATTTGTTCCGGGGTTAGTTTCAGCTATGTTCGACCTTGTGCTGTTGTAATTTGATTTTGAAGGCGAACAAGGATTCGGATTAACTGCTTCAATCTGATAATAAACATTACCATTATTAGGCGGATTCAAATCGGTGAATGAATTAAGAGTACTTGCAAGAGTTGTCAGCAGTGTTAAACCGGTTGAATTTGTTCCTCTGTAAATTTTGTATGAAGGGAAAGTAAAACCTTCATAGTAGCTCCAAATCAGGTTAAATGTATTACCCAAGCCTTCATTTATTGTCAGATGAATACTTTTATGGAAAGAACTCAGGGATGTTTCTGCACCACATGTATCCACGGCAGAAATTTTGTAGCGATATGCCTGTTGCGCGGGTATTGATAATGTATCATGGAATATGCTCAACGAATTGTACTGAACAGAACCGAGCAAATTAAAAATATTCGATTGTGAGCCTTCTCCATATAAGTTAAAATGATCAATTGCTGTTGTTACAGGTTTATTCCAAACGATAACATTTGTCTTAGTAATACTGTCAACGCTTACAATACAAATATCCGGATTTGCAAGAGGCGATGCGCCTACTAGATATGGAACGGATTGAGAACTGCATCCGCTATTATCAGTAACCTGCACGGTAAAATTACCGGATTGAGTAACAATATTGCTTTGTGTTGTTTCGCCGTTGGACCATAAATAAGAAGTATATCCCGAAGGTGCAGTTAAAGTATCGCTGCCACTTCCGCAATAAGAAATACCTCCTGTAGATGTTATTTCAGGTATTGCAGGAGGGTTGCTAAGATTTACAGTAACAATATTGGATGTTACAGGACAACTTAGAACAATAATAGTAACACTGTAATTACCCGGCGCTATTGCATTAAATGTTGAGTTATTTGAATTGGAAATAGCCACACCATTGTAATTCCACTGGTATGTAGCTCCGGGAACGACATTACAATTTAGTATTACCGGTGTTCCTACACAACCGGAAACAGGGCTACTCTGAGTAATTGATGCTGTATGCGTACAATTGCTTCCTCCTGCGCAATATATCCAGTCATCTTTGAATAATGTTTGGGTGCAAGTAGAGGAAATACTTGTAGCTTCTAAAGAAACATCATACAAGCCGTTTTGCGCGAACTGATGAAAAACAGTAGCATTATTTGATTGCAGTGTTGCTCCATCTCCAAAATGCCATGTAAAATTATAATTACTCATATTAGGTGTTTGGTTTGTAAACTGTACTGCAAAAGGAGGATTGTACAATAACTGAAGATTTGATGTGAAATTCAAATTAAAATTAGCAGGAGCTACATTTACTGTAACATTATCATAGAAACTGCAAATACTATCAGAAACCATTACTGTAAATAAAGTAGTTTGACCCGGCTGAGCCACAGGACTTGCAATATTAGCGTTGCTTAAGCCTTCTGTAGGCGACCATGCATAAGTTAGCGTATTAGTTCCATTGTAAGTAGTAGTAGTGGTAAGTGTAACTGAATTTCCGCAGTTTACATTTTTATCGGAACCCGCGTTTATGATCAGATTATTGATATGTGCAATTACAGGTACACGGGCGCTTTCGCAAGTATCATAATTTGAAACATAGTAAGCTGTTGTATTATTTAAAGCAGGTGTGTTATAAACAGGTCCTATATGAACTATGGAGCCATTGGTAGCGGCATTATACCATAAATACATCGAACCTCCGGTTGCATGTAAGGTTACAGAGCCGGAACCGCAACGTGATGCTCCACTCACTACAGGAACTGGGGTAGAACAGTTAGTAACATAAACTATTACTGGCACCCTAACACTTTCGCAGTTAGTTGTATTTGAAACATATAATGTATCATTTGCATATAATATAGGAGTTGTGTAAGAGGCAGTCGAAACAAGCAAATTGCCGCCGATAAGTGCATTATACCATTTGTAACTAGTACCTCCCGTAGCTGTTAAAGTTGCAGAACCGCCTGCACTGATTGTTACATTATTTGCTGAAGGAAGAGGAGCATCGCATGATGATGAATTCTGACAAATTAAATCATTATCAATCGTAGCATTAATTATTCTGGTTGAATTCCCACCTGCATTAACGCTATGTTGAATTGTATTTATTCCTGTAATAGCCGAATTAAAAGTAAAATAAATGGGAGAACCAGATATATGATTTGTAAGTGCGGGATCTGAAAACACACTTAATTTAGCTGTACTATTAGTCGTTCGCTCTAATCTTATGTAATAATTGCTGATATTTGTACTGGCATATATTTTATCAACACTAGCCGTTCGGACATTTCCATTTTTAGCCTGAATACAAAAATACCAATTGTTCATATTATTATCGGTAGCACTGGCAGACCCGAAGGTAACGGCAATTCCGTTCTGATTTGTTTCTGCATAATTTTGAGTTACATCATAAGACATAAAATTTAGATCTCCGGCTGTTAAAGCCATAACTATTGCACCTGCGCCATTTCCCGATGAATTTGCTGATAATATTGAAAAATCGCACTCAGCTTTCCAATAATCGTTTGATAATGTAGTTCCTAAATTTCTGTAAACCCTGTTATAACTTCCTTCATGAGCATTTGTAAAATTACATTTGCCATTGTTAACATTAACAGCTCCATTTCCCTGAGATAACCAGCTACCGGATGTTGAAAAATCATCATTTAAAATAACATTTGAGCAAGAAACAGGTGTGTCATCACAAATTAAATCATTATCAATCGTAGCATTGATTATTCTGGTTGAATTCCCACCTGCATTAACGCTATGTTGAATTGTATTTATTCCTGTAATAGCCGAATTAAAAGTAAAATAAATGGGAGAACCCGATATATGATTTGTAAGTGCAGGATCTGAAAACACACTTAATTTAGCTGTACTATTAGTCGTTCGCTCTAATCTTATGTAATAATTGCTGATATTTGTACTGGCATATATTTTATCAACACTTGCCGTTCGGACATTTCCATTTTTAGCCTGAATACAAAAATACCAATTGTTCATATTATTATCAGTAGCACTGGCAGACCCGAAGGTAACGGCAATCCCATTCTGATTTGTTTCTGCATAATTTTGAGTTACATCATAAGACATAAAATTTAGATCTCCGGCTGTTAAAGCCATAACTATTGCGCCTGCGCCATTTCCTGATGAATTTGCTGATAATATTGAAAAATCACACTCCGCTTTCCAATAATCGTTTGATAATGTAGTTCCTAAATTTCTGTAAACCCTGTTATAACTTCCTTCATGAGCATTTGTAAAATTACATTTGCCATTGTTAATATTAACAGCTCCATTTCCCTGAGATAACCAACTAACGGATGTTGAAAAGTCATCATTTAAAATAACATTTGAGCAGGTAACAGGAGGGGTATCTTCGCAAATAAAATCATTATCAATTGTAGCATTAATAAATCTACTGTACGCTCCGGGAGTTGATGTACCATGCTGAATGGTATTCAAACCTGTAATAGTTGGATCAATTGCGAACGTGAGAGGGGAGCCGGGCATCTGATTTGTAAAATTTGAATCTGAAAATATACTTATTTTTGTTGAGTCATTAGCTGTTCTTTCCAACCTCACATAATAAGTACTAATAGATGAATTTAAATAAATTATTTTTGAAGCATCAAATGTTCGGACATTCCCTTTTTTTGCTTGAATATTAAAAAACCAGTTGTTAATATTGTTATCTGTAGGACTATTAGAAGAAAGTATTACTATGATTCCATCCTGAATAGTTTCAGCAGAACCGTCGTTCATAAAATCCTGTGTACCTGCTGTCAGACCTAAAACAATTTCAGCAACACCAGAACCTGAAGGGTTAGCGTTTAGTATCGAAATTTCACATTCCGCTTTCCAATAGTTATTTGACAAGTTTGTATTTAAACTTCTGTAAACCCTGTTAGGATTTCCACAATATACATTGGAAAAATTGCATTTCCCATTGCTTATATTAACATCTCCATTCCCCTGAGATTGCCAGTTATCGGATGATGAAAAATCATCATTTAAAATAATATTTGAGCAAGAAACAGGAGGTGTGTCATCGCAAATAAAATCATTGTCAATTGAAGCATTTATAAATCTAGTGTAAGCTCCGGGAGTCATTGTACCATGCTGAATGGTATTTAAATTTGTAATATTTGGATCTATTGCATACGTAATAGGAGAGCCTTGTATTTGATTTGTAAAATTTGAATCTGAAAATATGCTTATTCTTGTAGAGTCATTAGCTGTTCTTTCTAATCTCACATAATAAGTATTAATAGAGGAATTTAAATAAATTAATTTTGAAGCGTCAAATGTTCTAACATTCCCTTTTTTTACTTGAATATTAAAAAACCAGTTGTTAATATTGTTATCTGTTGCACTATTGGAAGAAAGAACTACTGCGATTCCATCCTGAATAGTTTCAATAGCACCATTGTTCATAAAATCCTGTGTACCTGCTGTTAAAGCCATGACAACTTCACCGACACCAGAACCTGAAGGGTTAGAGTTTAATATTGAAATTTTACATTCAGCTTTCCAATAGTTATTTGACAAGTTTGTATTTAAACTTCTGTAAACCCTGTTGGTATTTCCACAATATACATTGGAAAAATTGCATTTGCCATTACTTATATTAACATCTCCATTCCCCAGAGATATCCAGTTGGCGGAAGATGAAAAATCATCATTCAAAATTACTGTCCCACAATTATCTGCTTTCACAATCAAAGTATTAACAAATCCAATGATTAAAAGTAAAAATAGTTTTTTCATAGCTTATATTATTTAATTAATAGAATAAATTATTAAAAAACTTTATTTTCAATGAGCAAATATATATATATATTCCAAATATATTTAAATTTTTATTTTTATTTTGCCACGGTTTACGATAAAAAAAGATACGTTTGACAGGTTTTTAGTAATTTTTGAAAAAAATAATTTTTATATTCTATAGGAATAATAAAATAACTTATTATAATATTATTTTTTAGCTTAATGCAAGTATTATGAATGTAAAAATTAAGAGATGAGTATGAAATAATAAAAATATTATTTTTCTAACCGGTAAAGAGGATTTCCCACATATACACCGGGAACAGCAATATTCTTTAAAACAACTGCTCCCATGCCAATCACTACATCGTCTGAAATAACTAAACCTTCTCTAAAAGAGGCATTGGTGCCACAATAAACATTATTACCAAATTTGCAATTACCACTGATATTTACAGCTGGAGCAGTTGTA
This sequence comes from Bacteroidota bacterium, assembly GCA_013334735.1. Lineage (GTDB taxonomy): Bacteria > Bacteroidota > Bacteroidia > Bacteroidales > CG2-30-32-10 > JAAXXA01. The sequence goes on along the minus strand of JAAXXA010000118.1, from coordinate 2,012 downwards.
AAAAAATTACCTGTTATGCAATCGTGACCAACAGTAGTGTGAAGGTTAAGATGAATATGCTTACCTAATTTAATATTGCAAGTTAAAATAGTACCAGCACAAATAACAGCCCCCTCGGCTATTTCAACTGATTCAGAAATTACAACTGACGGATGAATTAAAGAAATATATTTTGTGTTTAGAGGAAGCATTTCAGTTATTTTTTTTCTTTCTATAGGATTACCAATAGCAATAACTACTTTATGAGTATAAGGATTAAATTCAGACAAAGGCAAAACATTTATCCCATTAACATTTCGTTTTCTCCAGACATCATCAGTTTCAACAAAATAAATTGATTCCGCAGCCTGTTTAGTTTTTATTTTATAAATATCGCAAATTAGGCATAGTACTTCTCTTGCAAAGCCACCTGCACCTATTATACAAATTTTTTCCATAATAATATCAAATTTTATTTAAAATAATATTAATAATCTGCAATTGTTCAGATTCAGTTAAATCATCAAATAAAGGTAAACATAAAATTCTTTTTGAGATACTTTCAGAAACTGGCATTGAATAATTATTTACGTAATTAAGCTTATTCAAAGAAGGATAAAAATATCTTCTTGGAAAAATATTTTTATTGTTTAATGCTGATTTTACTTTTAATAAGTCTTCTTCATTTTTGAAGATTATCGGATAATATGAGTAATTGTATTCAACATTCTTATCAATTTTAATTCTTTTAAGATCTTTATTTATTGCAATGAGAGCATTATCATAACTATTAGTCAGATTTTTTCTTTTTTCTATAGATTTTTTCAAATTAGGAAGCATACATAAGCCCATTGCAGCATGAAATTCACAATTTTTTCCATTTATACCCAAGCCAAAAAAGTCTTCTTGTCCATTATGCCCGAAATTTCGCATATATGAAATTGTATGAGCAAGTGTATCATCATTTGTAGCAATTGCTCCACCTTCTATAGTATGAAAAATTTTAGTTGCATGAAAACTATAAGTGGAAATATCTCCTAATTTTGATATAGAAAGATCATTATATTTTACACCAAAAGAGTGTGCTGCATCATAAATAACTTTTAAATTATGTTTTTTTGCTATATTTTCGATAATGGAATTGTTACAAGGATTCCCAAACACATGAGTAGGTAATATAGCAATAGTATCTTTGGTAATTGCATTTTCAATTTTTTCAGGATCTATGTTTAATGTTTCAGGATCAATATCAACAAAAACTGCTTTACTTCCCTCCCAAACTATACTTGAAGTTGTTGCTACATAAGAAAAAGGAGTAGTAATTATTTCGCCTGTTTTATTAAGCGATTTAATAGCAATTTGTAATGCTATGGTTCCATTAGCAACAAAAAAAAGATGTTTAACATCAAAAAAAACCTTTAATTTTTCTTCCAATTCATTAACTAAAGGACCTTGGTTTGTTACCCAACTTCTTTCCCATATCCCTTTAAGATATTCGTAATATTCATCTAATGGAGGAAGAGTTATTTTAGTTACATTTATCATTTTAATAATTATATTAATACAAGTAATTACTTATATTATTTGTATCCCTACAAACGTAAATGAATTTAATAAATATACAAAATCTATTTTTTATTTATATAAAAATAATTATTAATTTTTTCAATTATGGGTTTAGTGAATATATTCAATTCCTTTCGATATACCCAAAAAACTAAACTATTAATAATGAGAAGTTGAATAATATGAATAATAAATCTGTAATTATCAGTAATAAAAATTTCTGAAAAAGTTACAATAATAATATATATTGCAGGAAGGAAAATCATTTTAACCTTATTGTACTTAAATTTATAAAATTTTCTACTTTCAAAATATGTAAGAAAAATTTGTAGGATTTTAACAAAAAATATTGCAGCAATAGCACCAATTAAACCATAATATTTAATAAGGAAAACGCTAATTACTATTTGAAAGGAAGCTAAAATAAAATATATTTTGGGAAGGACTTTAGTCTTTTTAAAGAATAT
>JAAXXA010000663.1 GCA_013334735.1 Bacteroidota bacterium | reverse complement strand
CGTCCATCCATCGTTTGAGCATATACATAATACATCTCTTTGTTTTCAGGAACTAACCAGCCGTTTTTTTGCCATTTTTTGAAGTTTTCAACAGCTTTTTCATAAACTTCTATTGAATGTTCATCAGTTCCTTTAGGAAAATCAATTTCCGGTTTTGTAATGTGTAAAAGTGATTTCTCACCTGCTTCAGCTCTTGCTTCTTCTGAATTGAGCACATCGTATGGACGTGAAGCGATTTCTTTAACGATCTCCGTTGGAGGTCTAAGTCCTTTAAAAGGTTTAATTATTGACATGGTTGAGTGAATTAGTGAATTAGTGAATTAGTGAATTAGTGAAATAGGTTTTAGTGAAATAGGTTTTAGTGAAATAGGTTTTAGTGAAATAGGTTTTAGTGAAATAGGTTTTAGTGAAATAGGTTTTAGTGAAATAGTAAATTAGGTAATTAGGGGTTTGGTTTTTCAAAAAGAGTTATCAATTATTTTTACTTTCAGCGATTTTTAATTTAACAAATGATACTAAACCTGCAAGCATCTTTGATATCTCCGCGAGTCGTTTTCTTGATTCTATATTTTCATCAATTGTTATGTATTTTCGCCTTAATGCAATAGTTGTGCAAACAACACATTCTCTAATAGATCCCTTTGATATCCTTGCATAGCGTATAAAAAGCGGCTTCGTTTCGCCATATCCTTCTCCAATATTTAGTGCAATAGATTGAGATGCCCTTTGAAATTGGGAAATTAATCCGTATTGTTCATGTTTTGAAAATTTATCGGTCAAATTATAAACAAAATCAATATAGTCAAGGGTCTTTTGATAAACTTTTAAATCTTCGAAGTCAAATTTTATTTCTTCCATTTATTCTTAATCACAGATTTTAATTAGTAAATTAGTAAATTAGGGAAATAGTAAATTAGTAAATTAGGGAAATAGTAAATTAGGAAAATAGTAAAATAGGTTAAAGTCTCCTATTTTACTATTTTACTAAAAATCTATTTTACTATACTTTATTAACCTGAAAAGTCCTGTCTCCATTTTTCAAGAAATTTACAATTTGATTAGCGGCGGCAAGTCCTGCATTGATATTAGCTTCAGAGGTTTCGGCGCCTTGTTTTTTGGGTGTCGAGTAATATCTGTTTTCATATTGAAGAAGCTCTGCATGACAAACAGGAGCAATGTCGGAAACATATTTAAAATCGGGGCGTTCAGCAAAAACCTTTTTTAAATCTTCTTCGTTGATCACTTCTTTTCTTGCTGTGTTTATAATGGTTGCGCCCTTAGGCATCTTCATCATTAGTTCTGCATTAATTGAATTTTTGGTTTTTTCGGTAGCGGGAATATGTAAAGAAACATACTGACAAGTACTGTATAGTTCTTCAACAGAGTTTACCACGCTAACGCCGTCTTTTTCAACAATTTCTTTTGCTACAAATGGGTCAAAAGCATATACTTTCATACCAAAGCCTTTAGCAATGCGGGCTACATTTTTGCCTACATACCCGTAAGCATGTATGCCAAGTTTTTTGCCTAACAGTTCACTTCCCGAAACACCTTTAAAATTTCCTCTCGACATGAAAACCATCAAGCCTAAGGCTAATTCTGCCACGGCATTAGAGTTTTGACCGGGAGTGTTCATTGCTACAACTCCTTTTTCTGTTGCTGCTACAAGGTCGATATTGTCGTATCCAGCGCCTGCGCGAACAATAATTTTAAGATTTTTGCCGGCTTCAATAACCTGACGTGTAGCTTTATCGCTTCTGATAATAAGAGCGTCAACATCTGCCACCGCTTTTATCAGATCGTTAGGATCGGTGTATTTTTCGAGAAGAACGGTTTCAAATCCGGCTTCAGTGAATATTTTTTTTATTCCTTCTACAGCTGCTGCTGCGAATGGTTTTTCTGTTGCTAATAGGATTTTTGACATGTTAATGAAATAGTTAGTTAATAAATTAGGGGTTTAGTGAATTAGTGAATTAGGGGTTTAGTGAAATATTGAATTAGAGTTTTAGTGAAATAGTTAATTAGGATTTTAGTGAAATAGTTAATTAGTAAAATAGTTTTTGACAGTATTTTCAATAATAATTTGATTTCAAAAGTAATAAATTTTATTTATTTTAAAGATGAGGATTAAGAATTTATATTTTAAGTATTAATAAGTTTAATTTTTTGATTTTTGATTTCGTAGGCGATGTCACAGACATTATTAAGTAGCTCGTGATCGTGAGAAATGAGAAGGACCGTGCCTTCGTAGTCGACCAGGAATTCTTCCATAGCGGCGACAGACTTGAGATCGAGAT
>JAAXXA010000662.1 GCA_013334735.1 Bacteroidota bacterium | reverse complement strand
GTAATTACAAAGGAGGATTTGAATTATCAATCATTTATGTCAATAAATTATTACCCGGTAAAAATAAATTACCTGTATGGGTACCGTGTGTAAGACTTTAATTAGAATAAACAATGACATTAAAAAATAAATACAAACTATATTTTATACTTATTTGGGTGTTTTTGTTTTCTTTTTTATTTGATATAAAAGGGCAATCAATCAAATCTGACAAACAAAATAAGTATAAAACTGCAAGGTTGGCTGAATATGCTTATAATTCAAAAAATTACATTGCAGCAATTGATTTATATAAGAAGTTGTACGAAATTGATTCAGCAAAAGTAAATATTTCATATAAAATTGCAGAATCATATTTTATTATTCGCGACTATAAAAATGCTTCTGTTTGGTTCAAAAACACTTATGATCTGGATAAAAAACTAACCATTCCGTCAATTGAGTTCAAATATGCTATTTCATTAAAAATGGATGGAAATTATACAGAAGCTATAAACTCATTCACTAATTTTTTAAATACTCCCAACAATAAATTTGACTCTTATTATACAAAACAAGCGAAAAAGGAAATCAATAACTGTAAATTTGCTTTAGGGGCATTAGAGGCTAAACCGAAAGTTATCGTTGATCACTTGGATACAAACTTAAATGGAATTAATTCTGATTTTGCTCCTGTACCTTTTGACAGTAACAAATTAATTTTTTCTTCATTAAAACCTTCTGCAAATAATAAAAATCTAATAAAATTATATTACGCGCAGAAAGATTCGGGGGGAAATTATATTTATAAAGGTCTGGTGGAAGAGCCTTTCAATAAAGAAGATTTTCATACTGCAAACGGATCTTTTTCACCTGACAAAAAAAGATTTTATTTCACCAGATGTGAAAGCGAAAATAATTGTAAAATATATTGCAGTGAGCTTACAAACGACAAATGGCAGGAAGCTGTAATATTACAGGAAGTAATAAATTATCCTGAATATTCTGCAACACAGCCCAATGTTGTTCTAAGCAGTAAAAAACAGGAAATTTTATTTTTTGTTTCGGATAGACCTAATGGCTATGGTGGATACGATATCTGGTATTCTACAATTAAAAATGGTAATGAGTATTCGCAACCTAAAAATCTTGGCGAAAAAATAAACACTACAGGAGATGAAATAACTCCATTTTATGACGAAAAAAGCAAAACATTATTTTTCAGTTCCGATCAATTTATAAATTTTGGAGGATTTGATATTTTCAGAGCAAAAGGTTTTTTATCAAAATGGGAAGCACCTGTTAATGTTGGATTTCCGTTAAATTCGAGCGTGGATGATTTTAATTATGTTATTACTTCTTCAGTTAATGAAAATGGAGGATTTTTAGTTTCTAACAGAAAAGGAAGTGTTAATGATAAAAATGACGAAAAATGCACTTGTTGTGATGATATTTACCGGTTTAAATTCATTACAGAACCTGACTCAATTACAAAAGTTATAAAAGATACGGTTAAAATTCCTATGGATACTATTGCTAACAAACCCGAACTTGCTGATCAAACGGTTAAAACAGATACAATACTAAGAGATAATTTCAGCAATCAAAAAAATATTGATGAAAACAAAACTTATACTTTGAAAAATATTTACTTTGATTTCGATAAATCAACTTTACTCCCCGAGTCTATGGATCAATTAGATAGTCTGGCAGCAATTCTTAACGATATTCCAAATGCAATTATAGAAATATCAGGATATACCGACACAATAAACACTCAGGAATACAATTTATTTCTTTCTCAAAACCGCGCTAATAGCGTTGTTGCATATTTAACACAAAAAGGAATTGATAAAAATCGCCTGATAGCAAAAGGTTATGGAAAAATTAATCCGGTTGCCCCTAATACAAATCCTGATGGAAGCGACAATCCGGTTGGACGGCAATTAAACAGAAGAATTGAATTTAAAATAATTGGGAATGTTAAGGATTCGGAAAGGAAATAAGCTACAAGGCATAAGGCACAAGCTTTAAGCTATATTCTAAAAGCTGCAAGTATTAAATATAATACAAATAAAAGATGAAAAAAACACATTCCATAATATATATATTACTGATTTTCTTTTCACATATTAATTGTGCTTCAGCCCAGTGGAGCGACATATCATATTTAACAAATAGCAACCTTCGTTCTGTTTTTTTTAATAACATATTAACCGGCTTTTCTGTTGGCGATTCGGGAACTGTAATTAAAACAATTAACGGCGGTTCTTCATGGAGTTTAGTATCTGTCCCTTCAAATAAAAATTTTAAGAGCGTTTTCTTT